>DATNPP010000158.1:0-8930 GCA_036703175.1 Oscillatoriaceae cyanobacterium | reverse complement strand
TGGTCTATCCCCAGCATCGCGGCCGCGCGATGCACCTTGGTCTGAATCTCGGCCTTCGGCGTCCGGCGCAGTTGCAGGCTGAACGCGATGTTGTCGAAGACGGTCAGGTGCGGATACAACGCGTAGTTCTGAAAGACCATGGCGATGTCGCGATCCTTCGGCGGCACCGCGTTGACGCGGCGTCCGCCGATCAGGATATCCCCCGAATCCGGCGTTTCCAAACCCGCGATCATGCGCAGCGTGGTGGATTTGCCGCAGCCGCTCGAGCCGACCAGCACGAGGAACTCGTGGTCCCGGATCGTGAGCGAGAGGTTCTTGACGACCTCCACGGGGCCGTAACGCTTGACGAGGTTCCGGAGTTCGACTTCTGCCATGGTCTCCCGCTCGGGGCTTAACGTGGATTTAAAGTGAAGCGGCGCGTCGTCGCGCCGTGCGGTCGCCAATATTAGCAACGTGTTAAATCCACTCTCCGTGATATAGCATGGCCGCCAGGCTCGCGTCAACACGCGGCTAGCGGGCTTTCCGAGTGGGCGGCCACAAGGGGTGCCCGCCGCTTGAACAGGCCTGCCGCGCGGACCAGAATCGACGCAGGAGGTGGCGATGCGAACGAAGCTCTTCCACGGACTGGCCGCGCTGGGCTTTGTCGGCGCGGGATTCGTCGCCGGCGCGATCGGGCTCGCCGTCGGCGGGCCGGACCGCTGGTACGCGCGGCTCGTCAAGCCGGCCGGCAATCCGCCCGGCTGGGTGTTCGGACCGATCTGGAGCACGCTCTACGTGCTGCAAGGGCTCTCGGGCTACCGAGTCTGGCGCGCAGGCGCCAAAGGCGCGCTGGCGCTGTGGGGCGCGCAACTGGGGCTCAACGCGCTCTGGACGCCGCTCTTTTTCGGCGCGCACGCGCCACGCGCCGCGCTCGCCGATCTAATCGCCTTGTGGAGCACCCTGGGCGCCTACACCGTGTCCGCCTGGCGGGTGAGCCGCGGCGCAGGCGCGCTCGTGCTGCCCTACTGGGCCTGGGTGAGCTACGCGGGCTATCTCAACGCCCAGATCACGCGCCTAAATCCGCCGCAAAGAAAGCTGGCGAGCGTACTTTGAGGTCCGTCCGTCTGCGCGAAGGGGCCGATCGGGGGCTCGTCCAGATCGGCGCACGGATCCTCCCGTTGACGTCTGCCAGCGGCCTTGGTATAGTGTCGTCTACGTTTGCCGGCGTAGCTCAACGGTAGAGCACCTGATTTGTAATCAGGCGGTTGCGGGTTCGATTCCCATCGCCGGCTCCACAAGCGTAAATCCCCCGGGAGGATACCCAAGTGGTCAAAGGGGGCTGACTGTAAATCAGTTGCTTCGGCTTCGAAGGTTCGAATCCTTCTCCTCCCACCACCCGCCCCGGTAGCTCAGTGGTAGAGCACATCCTTGGTAAGGATGAGGTCGGCAGTTCAATCCTGCTCTGGGGCTCTAAGCCTTCCCTCGCACGAGGGGAGGCTTTTTGGTGCGCGTACGGCGCTGGCCGCGCGGCTTCGGCGAGTGGTAAAATCCTTTCATATGAAGGAGATATTCCGATGAGCAACTCACCCACCAGCACGATCTACGGTCCGGTGCGCTCCTGGCGCGTCGGTCAATCGCTGGGCGTGGATCTGCTCTTTCAGACCTCGATTTGCTCCTTCCGTTGCATCTACTGCCAGCTCGGCAAGATTGAGGTGCCCACGCGCGAGCGCAAGGTCTACGTGTCCACCGAGAAGGTGCTGGCCGACCTCGAGGCCAGCGATTGGCAAAAGGCCGACGTGATCACCCTCTCCGGCTCGGGCGAGCCGACCCTGGCGCTGAACGTCGGCGAGGTCATCCATGAGCTCAAGGCCCGCACGGGCAAGCCCGTCACGGTGCTCACGAACTCGACCACGCTGACCGATCCGGCCGTGCGGCGCGATTTGATGGAGGCGGACAAGGTCTTCTGCAAGCTCGACGCCTCGAACGAGCGCATGCTGCACGCGGTCGATCGCCCCGTCGAAGGCGTCACGCTGGCGGGCATCGTCGAGGGCATCAAGGCGCTGCGCAAGGAATACCCCGGCTACCTCGCGATCCAGTCCATGTTCATGCCGGTGAACAACAAGGACGTCGAGGCCTTCGCCGAGATCCTCAAGGAAATCGGTCCCGACGAGGTGCAGCTGAACACGCCGCTGCGCCCGGTGCCGCGCGGCTGGTACATCGAGGCCCGCGGCAACCACGAACGCGAGGCCGCGCCCTACGAGGCGATGGAGATCAAGCACCTGACCCGCGACGAGGCCCGCGCGCTGGAGCAGCAATTGCGCGACCTGACCCGCCTCAAGGTCGTGAGCGTCTACAAGGACGAAGCGCAAAGCGCCTGAGGCACCGGGGAACAGGGCGCCGGACGGCCGCGTCTCATTTAGAGTGGCGCCCCGTCACGCGCCTGGGTAAAATGGAGTAACCTCCCGCCGCTCCGAGGTCGCTTTGTCACTCGCTCTCCCCTCGCCGCAACGGGTCTTCCGGGCCACGCTCTTCGCCTTGACCGGCCTGGTGATTCTCGCGTTTTTGGTTCTGCTCGGCACACGGCTCGCCGTGAACCGGCAGCTCAAGCCCCGCATCGAGGCGATCGCCTCCGACGCGGCCGGGCTCGACGTGCAGATCGGCCGCGTGCGCGGCGCCTGGTGGAGCGGATTGACGCTCGAGAACGTCGTGGTCCACGGCGGGCCCGCGGCCGACAGCCCCGTGCTCGCGCGGGTGCCGCTGGTGCGCGTGAACTACACGCTGGCGAGCTTTCTGGGCGGTCGCCGCGCGATTCGCGTGGCGCTCTACCGGCCGGACATCCAGATGGTGCTCGGCAAGAACCACCTGTTCAACTTGCAGCCGAAGCTCGTCGCGCCGCAGGACGAAATACCGCTCAAGCCCATTCCGCTGGTGGAGCTCGAGTTCCACAACGCGCAGCTGAGCTACACGGACCACTCGGCGCTCAAACCGTTCACCGCCTCGGTGGATCACGTCTCGGCCCACGGCAAGCTGCAAGGCACGACCCTCGCGCTCGACGTGCAAGCCCTGCGCGACACGGACGTGCTGCAGGCGCACGTGACCTACGATCTGCTGCACCAGCGCGGCGACGTGAAGGCCCACGGCCGAAACATCGCGCTGCCGTACTGGCTGAACCGCTTCGCCTACGCGCCCCAATACCAGGCCATCGGCGGCGTCGCGGACGTCTCGGTCGACGTCGACTGGCAAGACCCGATGCTGCTGAACGAGCTGCATATGAGTGGCCACGCCACGATCCGCGACGGCGCCTTCCGCGTGCAGAACGTGGCGCTGCCGATTGTCGGCACCCGCGGCAGCGCGGATTTCACCGAGGCGATCGCCGACATCCACGACGTCACCGCGCAACTCGACGGCATGCCCCTCGTGGCCCACGGCACCGCGCGGCGACTCGTCGCCCCGGATGCCGCGCTCGGCATGCCGAATCCCGCACTCGATCTGCGCGTCGAGGCGCCCGCCGTCGATATCGGCCGCTTGCAGGAGCTCTTTCCGGGCCTGCGCCCGCTGCAATTGGCGGGCAGCGGCACGATCGACGCGCATGTTCAGGGCACGGTACAGTTTCCCGACGTCGCCATGCGCGGACTGATTCAAGGCGGTCGCTACGGCTTGCAGCCGGTCGGCCGCGGCGTGATCGTGGCCCATTACGTGACGGGGCGACTGGATCTGCCGAGCTTCTGGCTCGACGCCGCCGACGGCCGGCTGGTCGGAGCGGCGACGGTCGGATTGCCCCTCGATCCGCTCGCGCCCGTGCCCTACGAGGTCCACGGCCGCCTGAACAACCTCGACGTCGCGAAACTCGCGCGCCACCTGCCGCAACCGCCCACGTTCAGCCTGGCGGGACGCTTGCAGACGACCTTCGAGTTCGAGGGGGTCGGCGCCAATGGGAGCAGCCAGGCGCATCTCTGGCTGAAGAACGGCCGAATGGCCGGCACGCCGGTGGCCTCCTTCGACGCCAGCTACCAGGCGCATCGCGAGAATTGGTCCTGGCCGCGGCTGACGCTGGCGTGGCAAGGCGCACAGGCGACCGCCCGAGTACAGGGCCATGGCGCGCACTTCGACGCGACGCTCGCCATGCCGCAGGGCGACCTCGCCGAACTGGTGAAGCTGATGCCCGAGCCGCCCAAGATGCCCGTGACCGGCCGTGTTAGCTTGAACGCCCACGTCATGGGCGACGGCGGGCCTGCGACCTGGCACGGCACGGGCGACGTCGTGGCGCCCGTAGGCACGCTGGACGCCCAGCCCTTCTCGGGCACGGCCACGCTGTCGCTCGCGAACAACGTGCTGACCTACGATCACTGGCAAGCCAGCGCCCTCGGCGGTCGCATCGGCGGCACCGGCTCGCTCACGCCTTTCTTGGGTCCCGTGGACGCGGTCGCCACCACGCGGCTCGTCGGCCGGGCGGAGGGCCTCGAGCTTCGGCGATTGAAGCAGCTGCCCCCTACCATCGTGGGACTCGCCGGTGGCCTCGCGGGCGATTTCGACGTGTCGCTCGCCGGGGACGCCTGGCGCGGCAAGGGACACGTCTTGGCGCAAGGCCTGAGCCATCCGAAGTGGGGCCATCTCGACGCGCTCGATGCCCAGCTCGCCTACGACGGCAAGCGCCTGCAACTGGCGCCGCTCGTTTGGCGGCAGGGGAAAAACGTTTGCCGCGTCTCGGGCGCCGTGCAGACCGGCGCGGTGCCGGCGTTCGATCTCGACGTCCACGGCGATCGCCTGGATTTCGCGACCTTGCTCGACAGCGTCTACTGGCCCGAAGTGCTGCGCACGATCAATCCGCACGCGCGGCCGCGGCTGGCCCAATCGCCGATCGTGCCGCGGGCAGTGCTGCCCGGTGGCACGTCGCATTCCTTTGATCTGCAAACCGCGATCGCGCGCTGGAACGAATGGCGCAAAATGCCGCTCGATCGCCCCGCCGAAGCCCCGTTGGTGCCGTTCTGGCAGCACGCGGGCGGCCGCTTGAACGTGGATGCGCACATCGGCGGCACGCTCGCCAATCCGGCGCTGGACCTGGCGCTCGACGCCGGTCCGCTCGAGATTCTCGAGCGGCATCTCGATGCGCTGAAACTGCATCTGATCTGGGCCGACGGCGACCTCGCGCTGCCGCTGTGTCAGGTCCGCGAGGGCGGACGCCTCGTGGCGAACGCCTTCGGCGCGATGGGGGCGCACACGCATCAGCATCTGGCCGTGCTGCTCGACGGGCTGGATCTCGCCTGGTGCAACCACCTGTTGCGACCGCACCAGTTGCAGGTCGCCGGCAAGGCGAATCTCGAGCTCGACGCCGCGGGCCCGTGGACCGCGCCGCGCGTGAGCGCTCACGCCGTTTTCAGCAACGGCAAGGTGATCGCGCCGAAGTTCGGCGAGGTGCCTTTCGATCGCATCAGCGTGCAGGCGCGCTACGAGCGCGGCGTGCTCGCGATCGCCCGCGCCGCGCTGCACGAGCAGGGCCACATGGCGACCTTGAGCGGCCGCATTCCCTTCGGAGACACCGTGCATGAGTCCCACGCGCCGCTCGAGCTGGCGCTGCGGCTCGAGGACGACAACCTCGCGATCGTGAACTTGTTCACCGAAGACCGCTTTCAGTGGCTCGGCGGCCAGGGCTTCGTCGATCTTCAACTGGGCGGCACGCCGCTGCATCCGACCCTCGGTGGTCGCGTGCTGCTGCACGACGGCCGATTCACGGCCGCGGGGCTGGACACGCCCGTCGAGCACTTCGACGCGGACGTGACGCTCGACGACAAGGCGATCGCCATCAAGTCGCTGCACGGCCACTACGGCGGCGGCGATCTCGACGTGGTCGGCACGGTGGGGCTGAACCAGTTCGCGCCCGAGAAGCTGGACCTCACGGCGATCGCCCAGCCGTTCAGATTACAGCTGAAGGACAACGCCTACCAGGGCTTCGTCGAGGCCACGCTGCACCTCAAAGGACCAATTGAGGAGCCGGTGCTGAGCGGCCTGGTGGCGCTGCACGACGGCACGCTGCATCTGCGGGACGACGCCAAGACGCCCGCGGCACTGCCGCCCGTGCACCTGGGCGACCTGCACGTGGCCCTGGGACCGAACCTGCGCTTGCAAAACGCGCTGATGGACCTGTCGGTCTCGACGCCGCCCGAGCACGGCGACCTGATTCTCGACGGCACGCTCGCCGAGCCGCATCCGCGCGGCGTGGTGAGCCTGGATACCGGCGTGATTCGGCCGCTCAACAACCCCTTCAAGCTCGTCGACGGCGCGGTCGAGTTCTACGGCGAAAACCTGCAAACGCCGGGTGTGTGGCTGAAACCCGTGCCCACGGACGACAGCGAGGCGCTCGCGAACTCGCGGCTGGATCTGACGGCCAAGACGACCGCCTACGACTACGACGCCGACGAGAGCGTGAACATCACGGCGCACGTCACGGGCTCGCTCGCGCACATGGCGATGAACTTCCAGTCCGACCCGATTCGCAACGAGCAACAGATCTGGAACATCCTCTCCAAGAAGCAGGTGCTGGACGGCACGCTCAGCGGCAAGCTGGACAGCGGGCAAGTGATCGCCAACGAGGTGGGCGGATTGGTCACGAGCAACCTGGACGACCTCGTCTCGCCCTACACGCTCACGCTGCGCCGCATGCTGCACCTGCGCACGCTGCGCTTCGAGCTCGTGACGGATTTCCAGAAGGATCCGCAAAACAGCCTCGTGGGCCTCAAGCCGGCGCTCGACATGGAGACGCGCCCAATTTGGGATCGCCTCTCGCTCAGCAGCCGGCTGGTCGCCGGCGAGTTCTACGACACGAACCCGCTGATTTACGGCGACAACACCTATCTGGGCGTGCATGTGCGCTTCAATCGCAACTTCGGCATGGAGTACCGGGTCGAGCCCTTCATCGACACGGACAATCAGCACGCGCTCGATCACGTCTTCGAGTTCAAAGCCCAGCTCGACTATTGAATACCTGCTTGCCCGCGTCCCGCGCGGATGAAGAGCAGGTGAAATTTTTTGCCCAGGCATAACGAAATAACATAACGCAAAATCGCCTCCAACCCGCTTGGCACCACGCGGTAGGGGGGATTTTCCTTGTCAAAGGTTAAGGCCGATGCTAGAATGAAGGTTAAGAAAGTCGCGGAAGATGGTAAGAGGGTGATTAGAGGGTCTTAATGCCGGTGCTTGCTTGCGAAGCGGCGACGGACGACCCCATCCCCGAGTCCTGAAATTGCCAGGCACCCGACCGTGACAAGTCCCTTGGCTGGAAAGAGGAAGAAGAATGGCCGAAAAAATCCTGTTGGTCGATGACGAGGAGATGATCGTCGAATCCATCGAGTACGCGCTTCTGCAAGAAGGCTACGAGGTGGTTCGCGCCTCGAACGGCCAGGAGGCACTGCAGCAGGTTCAGCTGACCAAGCCCAACCTGATCGTGCTCGACCTGATGCTGCCCCAACTGAGCGGCCTGGAAGTCTGCCGTCTGCTCCGTCGCGAGCACAACGACGTGCCGATCATCATGCTGACCGCCAAGGGCGAGGAAATCGATCGCGTGATCGGCCTCGAGGTCGGCGCGGACGACTACCTCATCAAGCCCTTCAGCCTGCGCGAGCTCGTGGCCCGCATCAAGGCCCTGCTGCGCCGCAGCAAGACCGGCGACACCGAGAGCAAGCAGGCGAAGATCTACCAGCATCAGGAGCTCATGGTGAACCTGTCGGAGCACCGCGTGACGGTCGGCGATCGCCCCGTCGAGCTCAGCCCGAAGGAGTTCAAGATTCTGGCGATGCTCATGAGCACGCCGGGCCGCGTGTTCAGCCGCGAAGAGCTGCTGGAGCAGGTCTGGGGATTGGACTTCTACGGCGACACCAAGACGGTCGACGTGCACATCCGCTGGCTGCGCGAGAAGATCGAGGAAGACCCCTCGAGCCCGAAGTACGTGCAGACGGTGCGCGGTTTCGGCTACCGTCTCGGCGCCTAGACCCATTGCGAACGGGGCGCGTGAAGCGCCCCGTTTTTATTTTGCCGCCGCCAAGCGCTGGATCAAACGCGTGGGTGTGTGGTAGGATGTGACTTCGGCTCGTTCCTCGCCGTGATGGCACTCGGAACGGCCCCTTAACGGGCCTTGGGCCGCCATCATCGTCTGTCTAGCTAACTGTCGAGCGCCGGCAAACGGCGTTCCGGGGCCTTCCCCGTACAAGGAGTTTTCCGTTCCCATGCCTAAATTGAATGCCCGCGAAATTCTCGGCGCCGTCGAAGCGCCCCACCTGAAGGCCAATCTGCCCGAGGTGCACCCCGGCGACACCGTGAAGGTGTTCGCGAAGATCGTCGAAGGCGGCAAGGAGCGCATCCAGGCCTTCGAAGGCACCGTGATCAAGCTCCAGGGCGCCGGCGTGTCGCGCAGCGTCACCGTCCGCAAGACCTTCCAGGGCGTGGGCGTCGAGCGCACCTTCCCCCTGAACTCCCCGCGCGTGGACCGCATCGACGTGCTGCGCCAGGGCGACGTGCGTCGCGCCCGCCTCTACTACCTGCGCGGATTGCAGGGCAAGGCCACCCGCATCAAGGAAAAGACCACGGCGCGTCCCGTCAAGAAGTAGGACGTTCCGGAAGGCCGCCTTCGGGCGGCCTTTTTCGTGGAATGGGTCCACAAAGTGGACCTTCCGCTGTTCCCTCCCCTCGGCGGGGGGGAGGGCGGTTGAAGCCCCGTCCAGGGGCGGAAACCGGGTGGGGGAGTCCCCCGGCGGTCCGCTAAGAGACTCCCCCACCCAGCCTCAGCCCCAGGACGGGGCTTCGGCATCCCTCCCCCTCGCTGTATAGACCGGGGACATAGGTGACAGTTGTTCGGAGACATGGGTGACACCCGTCAGCATCGATAGTTCTCCTACGAGGAGGGCGAGCGATGCCGTGGCAAGAGGTGTCCCCCATGTCCGAACGACGCGACTTCATCAGCC
>DATNPP010000137.1:0-5604 GCA_036703175.1 Oscillatoriaceae cyanobacterium | reverse complement strand
TGCAAGAAGCGATCGCCAAAGAGCGGTCCCGACACGGAACTGGCGAAGCCCACGCCATTCTCGACTACCTTTCCCGCCACGCTCGGATCATGGCTGACCAGGCCCGAACCGGGCCGCCACTTTCCTGAAACTCGAGCGCGGTGAAGTGATGCGAATTCGAGCAGGGGCGCTGGCTGCTGGTGGTTCAAGCCTACGAGCCGAGGATCACGGCGGCAACGGCTGAACTGACTAGCGTCACCGCGGCATGTGCCTCAACCCGCCGGCGTTGATCACCTCCGGAAAGCCGGCGCGCTGGAGCAGCACGGCGGCCGTGGCACTCCGGGTCCCCGAGGCGCAATAGACGACCACCGGCTTCCCCTTGGTCAGTTCGCCGAGGCGTTGCGGAAGCTCCTGCAGCGGAATGTTGAGGGCGCCCGGATAGCCTCCCGAGCGAAACTCGCCGGGCGTGCGCACGTCCAGGATGGTGGCGCCGGCGGCGATTTTTTCCTTGACGATCGTGGACGACATCCGATGACCTCCTTTCAAGCGATAAACAACGAGGGCGACCAGGACGACCCAGGCCGCGACGATCCAAATACTCACGCTACCTCCCGTTCCACACGCGCGCTCGCGAAGGCCACTCCGGCGCGGGAACTCAGCCGAGTTGCGGGAGCAGCCGGCTCTCCAGCTGCGGCCCTGGCAGATAGCCGACCAATCGATCGGCCGGCCGGCCGTCTTTGAAAAGCAGAAGCGTCGGAATGCTCATGACTCCGAGTTTCGCGGCCACGCCGCGATTCTCGTCGATGTTGATCTTCACGATCTTGAGCTTGCCGCCGTGCCTCGCCGCCAGGGCGTCGAGCACCGGCGCGACCATGCGACACGGGCCACACCACGGCGCCCAGAAATCCACGAGAACCGGCGTGCTGCTCTCGAGCACCTCGCGAGCAAACAGCGCCTCGTTGATGGCAATCGGCTTGGACATGATCGCATCCTTTCTTGAATACCCCTCCCGGGTATGTCGACTATATACCCGGGAGGGGTACCGTGTCCAGCCCCCTGAGCGAACTACATCTTGGCGAGCGTCTTGAGCGTCTTGAGCAGTTTCTGCCGAAGTTGGTCCGGCGGGGCCGTCGACAAACATTCATCCAGGTGGGCCTCGACCAGATCGCTCGTGACCCGATCGAGTGCCGCCTTCGCCGCCATGACTTGCGTCAGGATCTCGTCGCAGTCACGCTTTTCGCTTATCATTCGCTGCAGGCCCTTGATTTGGCCCTCGATGCGCCGTAGATGGTTCAGAATCTTCTGGTCGCTCATGCTGCCTCCACGTCGAGCCACTACCCTTTACGGGTATCATAACCGCTGCCGGGAAGGGGCGTCAAAGAGACACCGGATGAGCTTGTGAGTGTCTGGGCAGGGAAATTATTCTTCCTCTCCATTGACGGCGATCGCTAACTACCATATACCTGTACAGGGTATCTATGAGGTGCGACCGTTCGATACGGTCGCGTGCGTGCAGACGAGAGCCCAGGGCGGAATGCCCTGCGGGACGTCAGACAGGAGGACATCATGCAGGACAAGGTCGAGGTCTACGGCATGGGCGGCAAGGTCGACCTCACGTTTCCGCAGGCGCTCGAACGGGCCAAGGAAGCCCTGAAGAGCGAGGGGTTCGGCGTGCTCTGTGAGATCGACGTCCAGGCCACGCTGAAGGCCAAGCTGAACGTCGATCGCTCGGCCTATGTCATTCTGGGGGCGTGCAACCCTTCGCTCGCGCACCAGGCCCTGCAAGCGGAGCTCGATTTGGGGCTCTTGCTGCCTTGCAACGTCGTGGTCTACGAGGACCAGGGGAGTGTTTGGGTGAAGGCGATCGAACCCGGCAAGATGCTCTCGGTCGTCGGAAATCCCGCGCTGGAACCCGTCGCGAAGCAGGTGCGCGAGAAGCTGGAGCGTGTCCTCGCGCATCTCGCGGCGTCGCCATCCTCATCCGAGCCCACGTGAGGCGTCGTTTTACTCGGCGAGGACGCGCATGACGGCCACTGCCTCGACGGCCTTCACTGGCTGACATTCGGTAGTGGCTACGGACGATGCTTGCGATCGCGACGGCTAGAGTGGATCCTGTCGTCCGAAAGGAGGTTCCCGTGTCCTTGCGACTTCCGGCGCGCCACGCCGATCTGAACATCCTGCCTTTTGAGGCCGGCACGGTCGACGAGCGCACGAACGCCGAGCAGGCGCGCCACAGCCAGGCGTGTCTGTCGGTTGCCAGCCACGAGCTGCGCACGCCGCTCACCTTCATCCTCGGCTTCGGGTCGTTGCTCGAGGACGAGCAGCTCGGAACGCTGAGCGCCGAGCAGCGCCACTGCGTGCAAGGCATCATGGAAGGCGGCGCGCGGCTCGAGCGCCTGGTCGACAAGCTCCTCGAGCTGGCGACGATTCACTCCGGTCAGCTCGTGCTGCGACGCGAGCCCGTGGACTACGCGTTCTTGCTGCAGCAGCTCGTGCAGGAGCATGCGCCGGCCGCGAAGGCCCGCGGCATCGTACTCGAGTTGCAGGTACGGCCCCTGGTGATGCCGAACTGGGATGCCCGGCACGTCTGCCGAGTGCTCGACCTCCTGCTCGAAAATGCGCTCGAGCACACCCCTACAGGCGGCCGCATCACGCTCGAAGCCCGCCAGCGAGGACGTGCGATCACGACGCTGGTGCGCGACAGCGGCACGGGGATCGCCGCCGACGACATCGGCAAGCTGTTCAAGCCGTTCGGGCAGCTCGACCTGGGCTCGACGCGAAAGGCCAAGGGCATGGGGCTCGGGTTGGCGATCGCCAAGGCCCTCGTGGACGCCCACGGCGGAACGATCGGCGTGGAAAGCACCCCTGGCTGCGGCAGCGCCTTCGGGTTCCGCATGCCGACCGCTTGAGACTGGCCGGTTTTGGAAAAGGGGAGCTCGCTGATGGCCTGGATCGACATGAGCGGCAACATGACCGGCTGGGCCTGGTTTTACATGGTCGCCTTCGGCGTCTTTTGGCTCGCACTTTGCGTCTTGATCCTGCTGGCAATTTCCCGCTTCCCAGGGCGACCGCGCCCCCCTCGCAACGACCGGGCGCATGAGGAGGCGCAGCTGGAGCTGCAGGGACGCGACCTCGGCGACGACATCGACGAGGAGACGTCCGAGGAGCGCCTCCACGACCACGCGCGCTAGGTAAGGAAAGCTTCCGTTGATCGGTGCCTCGCGGATCTAGATCGCCACCTCGGGATAGAGCCGCGCGGCGATCGCCACGAGCACCACGAGCACGACGCCCTGAACGGCGAAGTCCGCCCCGAGGCCGAAGGCGCTCGCGCCGCCTCGCACCATGAGCGCGCGTAGCGCGTCGACCTGATAGGAGAGCGGGTTGAAGCTTGCCACGGCGCGCAGCCAGTCCGGCATCATCGCGAGCGGGTAGATCGCGTTGCTCGCGAAAAAGAGCGGCATGGTCAGCACTTGCCCGATGCCCATGAAGCGCTCGCGCGTTTTCATGAGGCATGCGATCACGAGCGAGAAGGTCGAAAACAGCGCCGATCCCAAAAGGACCATCGCGAGCACGCCCAGCACGTTCAGCGGCGCGAGGCTCAGCGGCACACCCAGCAGAATCGTCAGCAGGTAGATGATGAGCGCCTGCGCGAGCCCACGGATGCCCGCGGAGACGCCCTTTCCCAACACCAGCGCGCTGCGCGCGGCCGGCGTGACGAGCTGCTTTTGCAACAGGCCCAGATCGCGCTCCCAGATCACGACGATACCGTAGAAGATCGCGATGAACAGCACGCTCTGCGCCAGGATGCCCGGGGACATGAAGGCCAGATAGCTCAGGCCGCCGGTCGGTATGCCGCGCAAGCGGCCGAACACCTGGCCGAAGACCATCAGCCAGAGCGCCGGCTGCACGGAACGCGTCACGAGCTCGGTCGGGTCTCGCCGCAGCTTGCGCAGCTCGACCTCGGCGATGGCGAAGGCCTCGCGCGCGTAAGCGATCGCGCCGCCCGGGAAATTACCCGAGCCGGCCCGCGGTGCGGCGGGTTCGGCGAACATTGACGAAATCCTCCTTCGTGTCCAACGTGGCGCCGCTGAAGTGCACGAAGACATCGTCCAGCGTGGCGCCCGCGCCGACCTCGGCCTCGAGCTCGGCCGGCGTCCCCAACGCGACGAGTCGCCCGGCGTGCATGATTGCGACGCGGTCGCATAGCTCGGCCGCCTCCTCCATGTCGTGCGTGGTCAGCAGGATCGTCGTGCCGTCGCGCGCGCGCAGTTCTCGGAGCCGTTCCCACACGGTCCGCCGAGCGACCGGGTCGAGCCCGACGGTCGGCTCGTCGAGAAATAGCACCGCCGGGTGATGCAACATGGATTGCGCGATCTCGAGCCGACGTACCATACCGCCCGAGTAGTGGCTTGCCAGCGTGTCGGCGAAATCGCCCAGGCCCATCAACGCGAGCGCGTCGCCGATGCGCGCGGCCCGCTCGGCGCGCGGAATGCCGTAGAGCTTTGCGAAGAGATCCAGGTTCTCCCGGCCGGTCAGCGCGCCGTCCGCCGAGAGCAGCTGCGGCACGTAGCCGATGTGCCGGCGCACCTCGACGGCCTGACGCACGACGTCGTAGCCCGCCACGCGCGCGCTTCCGGCACTCGGGGGCAGCATGGTCGTGAGCATCTTGATCGTCGTGCTCTTGCCCGCGCCGTTCGGCCCCAAAAGGCCGAAAATCGTGCCCGCCGGGATCGTCAAATCGAGCCCGTCGACGGCCATGAACGCGCCGAAGCGTCGCACGAGCCCGTGGACCTCGACGGCCGGCGCGGGCCGGCCGGTTTCATCGGTTTGCAGCATGGCGACCCCCTGATTCGGATCTTACACCCGCGTGCAGCGCTGCAGCTCGGGTGCTTTTGCGGCCCTTGGTCGAGACTCGTCCAGGCGCTCGGCGGAAGCGAGCTTGGCCGAACGTTCATTGCGGTTGCGTTCGTTACAACATGTCGTCGGTGGTTTAATTCAAGTCCGGCATGCGCTATGGTCGAATCGGAACGAGATCCAGGAGGAAACGAGCGTGAGCAAGCCACAACGCGAGGAGGGCAACCATCATCCCCATGGTGAGGCGCACTTCGAAGGAGAACACCCGCCGAACGATGAGGCGCATCGCGAGCACCACAAGACCTGCCAGCATCACCATCACGAACACGAACACGAACACGAACACGAGCATGAGCATCGGCACGAAGAAGAGCCGCCACGCGAGCGCTGAGCCGGCGCGCAGGGCGGCTGGATTTGGGACGGAGGGACCGCACCATGAGGCTCGAGCGGTTGCCGGTTGGGCATCGCCGGGAGCACCTCGTCTCCGCGGTGCAACCAGACGAAGCTCGCGTTCTTATTGGGTGTCCTGACCTTGTTTTAGCGGGCCTGGTCTTCTACTCGGCGAGGTCAGGGATCGGCGAAAGACGTCAAGCGCGCGATGCCGGGCGCCACGGACGGGGCGTTCGGGGAGTGCACCGTTTCCAAATAGACGACGGTCGCGCCGGGCGCCGCCTGCTGGAAGGCGTTCACGTTGCCGGGCTCGTTGTCGAAGCAGCCCACGATGGTTCCGCGCTGCTCGAGCGTGCGCGTCTGCGCGGCCTTGAACTGCGA
>DATNPP010000111.1:0-4415 GCA_036703175.1 Oscillatoriaceae cyanobacterium | reverse complement strand
ATCGCCACAAAGTCTGTCCGCTGCGTACAGGCGGGCTCGTGCGCGAGGAATACGATTTCGCCGTGAGCCCCAACGATCGCATGTGCTACTTCTACTTTCCGGAGCACAAGCAGCATCTGCGCGACGAGGTGCTCGAGATCGTGAGCGCCTGGCCGGCGGTGGATCAGGTCTTCTGGCGCGAGGGCGAGCAGTTCTACGGCTATCGTCGCGCGACGGGCGACGCGATCGCCTGGCGGCGCGGCGGCCCCCTCAGCGATCCCAACGGCGCCCGCTGGACGGTCGAGGGGGCGCTGAGCACGGTCGACGCGCGGCTTCACGGCCAGATGATCATGTACGGCGACTATCCCAACGCGCTCTCGCGCGTCACGCAGGCCCTGTCGGTGCCCGGCGGCGGCACGGTCGTGATGACGGCGGCCCTGGGCCACGAATTCACCTCGGGCTTCCCGATGGGCCGCGGCAACCACGGCTCGCTGCACGCGCAGGACACCTACGTGCCGCTGTTGACCTGCGGGCTGGAACAGCCGCTGTTGAATCCACGCACGACGGATCTGGTGCCGATGATTCTTCAGGCGTTCGGCTTGCCGTTGCCGGCGTACTTTGGGGCGATCGCGGGCGTGATCGGAGCCTAACCTAGGCGGTACGCGCGACCCCGTGGCGGCGCGCCAGCACGTCGAGCTCCTGCTCCAACGCCGCCAGCTCGCGGCGCCAGTCCCAGGCGAGCTGCGTCTCGGCTTCGCGGACGGCGAGCTCCAGTTGGGACAAGTCTTGCGCCCAGTTCCAATTCAATGGCTGGGTCGTGGCACGCGATGAGTTCGGCGTGGCGGTGGTCAAGCTTCAGGCCCTCGGTGTTAAGACTTGTTTATCATTATAGCAAGTCGAGGGCCGTGCGTGACGTGTTAATCAAAAAAGTTTTTCAGGAGGGCGCCTGCGCCGCTTTCGATCGCCTCAGCGCTCGAAAGGACTCGCGGGCGCGACGCTGGGCGCGGGAATGCGCTGTTCCGTCCAGGGGGACGGTCCGCCGAGTGGGCGGCCTTGCTCGTCGACCAGCACGACGCTGTGGCGTGCCAGAATGAGCACGCCGGCGAGCGCGGCGACATGCAGGAGCACGATGGTGGCGATGATTGGGGCCATGGTCTAGTCCTCCGCGACTATCATAGCCAGCCCCGGCAGTGTCGATGTGGTCGAAATGCCCAAGAAAGTTCGGCGTCCAGGCCGAAACGCTAGCTTCCTAGCTCGGAGGGCAAGGCGACGTGCGCGCTGTGCTCGTCTTGCGGGAACGAGCCCGCCCGCACATCGGCCGCGTAGGCGCCGATCGCGTTGACCATGCTGGCATGCAGCTCGGCGTAGCGCTTGGCGTGGCGCGGCAAAAAGTCCGTGTAGAGCCCCAAGAGGTCGTGCACGACCTGAATCTGGCCGGAACAGCCGGCTCCTGCGCCGATGCCGATCGTCGGTATCGCGAGCCGCTCGGTGACGAGCGCCGCCACCTCGGCCGGCACGAGCTCGAGCACCAGCGCGCAGGCACCCGCCTCTTGCACGGCTTCCGCCTGCGCCACGAGCTCGCGGATGCCGGCCTCGGTCTTGGCTTGCACCTTCATGCCGATCGCATGGACCGCCTGCGGCGTGAAGCCCAGGTGCGCGACGACCGGAATGCCGGACTGCACGATCGCGCGGATGCAGGCGACCTGGTGCGGATGTCCGCCCTCCAACTTCACGGCCTTCGCGCCGCCTTCTTTGAGGAAGCGGCCTGCGTTGCGCACGGCTTCTTCCACGCTCGCGTGGTAGCTCATGAACGGCAGGTCGGCGAGCACCATGGCGCGCTTGGTGCCGCGCGCGACGGCCTTGGTGTGATGCAGCATCTCGTCCATCGTGACGGGCAGGGTGCTGTCGTAGCCGAGCACCACCATCGCGAGCGAGTCGCCGACCAGCAGCACGTCCACGCCCGCCTCGTCGGCGGCTTTCGCGGTGGTGTAATCGTACGCGGTCAGGGCGACGATGCGTTCGCCGCGCTGCTTGATGCTTTGCAGATCGAGCGCGGTCACGGGCGTCCAGTTGCGCTTGGGCATGGGAGCCTCCTTCAGGCGAGCATGTGGACTATACCCCCAGAAGCCAGGAAGGATCAAGGTTACGGCCCGGAAAATCGTTTCGTGCAAGCGCGCAGGACTGTGACGCGCGTATTTGCCCCCAGTGCATGCGGGCGGTATGATGGAGCCCGAATCGGACGGCGCCTCCATACCGGGCTTTGCGGCCCCAGGAAAGGATCGAAGCGTGGCGAACCTTCGCGTCATGAGTGGGATGCGGGCAACCGGGCAGCTCCATCTGGGGCATTACCTGGGCGTGCTCGTGAACTGGCTCGAGCTGCAAGAGAAGTACGAGTGCTTCTTCTCGGTGGCGGACTGGCACCTGCTCACGACGGGCTACAACAAGACCGAAGGCCTGCGCGAGAACACGCGGCAGATTCTGCTCGATTGGCTGGCGGCGGGCATCGATCCGAACAAGGCCACCATCTACGTGCAATCGGCCGTCACCGAGACGGCCGAGCTGAACCTGCTGCTCGGCATGATCACGCCCGTGAACTGGCTGCAGCGTGATCCGACCTTGAAGGACATGGTCCGCGAGCTGCATCTGGCCGAGGAGAGCGTCAGCTACGGGTTGCTCGGCTACCCTGCTTTGATGACCTCGGACATTCTGGCCGTGCTCGGCACGCTCGTGCCCGTGGGCGAGGACCAGGTCGCGCACCTCGAGATCTCGCGCGACATCGCCCGGCGTTTCAACCATCTCTTCGAAACCGAGCTCTTCCCCGAGCCGCGGCCGCTGCTCACCGAGATGCCGGTCGTGATCGGCACGGACGGCCGGAAGATGAGCAAGAGCTACGGCAACAGCATCAAGCTCGCCGATACGCCCGAAGACGTGCAGGCCAAGGTCATGACGATGGTCACCGATCCGGCGCGCGTCAAGCGTGCGGACCTGGGGCATCCGGAAGTCTGCACGGTTTACGGCATGTGGGAGACGATCGGCAAGGAGCAGGCGCCCGAGATCGCGACGCTCTGCCGCCGGGCCGAGATCGGCTGCGTGCAGTGCAAGCGCCAGCTCGCTGATCGCATGAACGCCGTGCTCGCGCCGATTCAGGAGCGTCGCCGCGAGCTCGAAGCCAAGCCCGCCTTGCTCGACGAGGTGCTCGCCGCCGGCAACGCGGAGGCGCGCCGCGTCACGGCGGAGACGATGGTGCGCGTGCGCGACGCGATGCACCTGAACCCGGTGCCGGAACGCTCCCTCGCGAACCGCCAAGCCTAGGAATCCGAATGCCCGCCGAACGTCTTCAAAAAATCCTTGCCCAGGCCGGCATCGCCAGCAGACGCCACAGCGAAGCGTTGATCTCGGCCGGGCGCGTGAGCGTGAACGGCACCGTCGTCACGACGCTCGGCACCCAGGCCGATCCCGAGAAGGACACGATCGCCGTCGACGGGCGCGTGATCGAGCCGACGCCCGCCCGCAGCTACTTTCTGCTCAACAAGCCGCGCGGCTATCTCAGCACCTGCTTCGATCCGCAGGGGCGCAAGACGGTGCTCGAGCTCGTGCCTTTTACGCCGGGCCTGCATCCGGTCGGTCGACTGGACAAGGACACCTCCGGCTTGTTGATCCTCACCAACGACGGCGATCTGACCGAGGCGCTGACGCATCCGCGCCACGGCATTCCGAAGACCTACGTCGCGGAGGTCAAGGACCGGCCCAACGCGGGCGCGATCGAGCGACTGCGCACGGGCGTCAAACTGGAGGGGGGCACCACGCTGCCGGCCAAGGTCGAAGTGCTGGAGAAGCGGAAAGAAAGTACCCTGCTCGCGATCACGATTCGCGAGGGCCGCAATCGCCAGGTGCGGCGCATGGCCGAGGCGGTGGGGCATCCCGTTTTGCGCCTCGAGCGGGTGGCGATCGGCAGCCTGACGGCGCATCAGCTGCCGCTCGGCGAGTACCGCGTGTTGACGGATGCGGAAGTGGACACGCTGCGGCGGCAGGCGAAGAAAGGAACTCCTCGTGGCTAATCTGCAGGAAATCGGCCAAACGCTGAAAGAGGCCCGCGAGGCCCATGGCCTGACGCTGGAGGAGCTCTCGCACCGCACGCACGTCTCGATGCGCCATCTTCGGGCGATCGAAGACGGCAACGAGGCGGATTTGCCCGAGGTGTTCTACGTCCGCGGCTTTCTCAAGAAGTACGCCGAGGCGGTCGGGCTCTCGCCCACGGATGTGGCGGACGCCTACAGCAAGGCCCCGATTCCCACTCCGACCGAGCCCTCGATGCGTTACTCGGTGGGGCCGATTGCCTACTACTTGTTGATCGTGGTCGTGATCGTCGGCGTATTGGCCCTCGCCTGGCACTTCCAGCCGCACGTGAGCGTGGTCTCGTCGCCTTCGCCCACGCC
>DATNPP010000093.1:0-8174 GCA_036703175.1 Oscillatoriaceae cyanobacterium | reverse complement strand
CGGCCGTCTTGCAGTTCCTCGGCGACCACGTCGCAGTGCAGGCAGCGGCCGGTCTTGGCGTGGTGCTTCGCTTGGCTCACGAGCTCGCGCTCGATCTTGGGCGGCAAATAGGAGAAGCCGTAAATCTGCCCGTGCGGATGGTGCAGCGTCACGCCGATCGCCGTGCCCTTGTTCTCGAAGATGAAGACGTAGTCGATCTCGGGGCGCGCGCCCAGCTCCTCGTAGCGGTCGCGCCACACGCGCACCAATCGCGTCAGTTCGTCCACCGAGCGATCGGAGAGCGTGCTCTCGTGCTGCGGCGTGTAGAGCACCACCTCGCAAGTGCCGACGGACGGCTCGACGGGGTAGAGGGCGCTCGCGGCGATCGCCGGCGCCGCAGCCGGCGTGCGAAAACTCGGAAACTTGTTCTCGAAGACGACGAACTCGTAATTATCCGCCGGCACCTCGGTCGGAAAACCGCCCTCCTGCGTCGGACACAGCGGACAGAAGCCCGCCGGCGGCAGAAAAGTGCGATCCTGACGGTGGGTCGCCGTGACGACCCACTCCTCGAGAATCGGATTCCAGCGCAGCTCGGACATTCTACGCCCGCGTCGTCGCCGCGTAGCCGTGCGGATGGCGCTGATGCCAGTTCCAGGCGTCCGCGATGATCGTCTCGACGTTCGGATGGGCGGGGTTCCAGCCCAGCTCCTCGCGAATGCGCGCACTCGAGGCCACCAGCACGGCCGGATCGCCGGCGCGGCGCGGCGCGAGCTTGGCCGGAATCGGATGGCCCGTCACCTTGCGGGCGGCCTCGATGACTTCTTTGACCGAGAAGCCCGTGCCGTTGCCCAGGTTGTAGGTCTGGCTGCGCGTGTCGAGGATCGACAGCGCGCGCACGTGCGCGTCGGCCAGGTCCACCACGTGGATGTAGTCGCGCACGCAGGTGCCGTCCGGCGTCGCGTAGTCGTCGCCGAAGATCGAAATCGCCTCGCGCTTGCCCTGCGCGACTTGCAGCACCAGCGGAATCAGGTGCGTCTCGGGCTCGTGGTCCTCGCCCACGCGCTCGGTGGCGCCGGCGGCGTTGAAGTAGCGCAGCGCGGCGTAGCGCAGGCCGTAGGCCTGCTCGTACCACTTGAGCACCTTCTCGAAGGCCAGCTTGGACTCGCCGTAGGGGTTGGTCGGCTGGGTCGGAAAATCCTCGCGAATCGGCCACTCGGTCGGCTCCCCGTAAACGGCCGCCGTCGACGAGAAGACGAACTTCTTCACGCCGTGCTCGAGCATCGCGTCGAGCAACGTGAGGCCGTTCGCCACGTTGTTGATGAAGTAACGCGAGGGATGCTGCACGGACTCGCCCACGAGGCTGAGCGCGGCGAAGTGCATCACGGCGTCGAACGGCCCCGTCTCGAAGGCGCGCGCCAGATCCGGCCCGTGGCCCATGTCGCCGTGGACGAAGGGCACGCCCTCGGGAATCGCCTCGCGATGCCCCTTGAGCAGGCTATCGAAGACGAGCACCTCGTGCCCGGCCTGCAACAAGCGCTCGACGGTGACGCTGCCGATGTAGCCCGCGCCGCCCACGACCATGATTCTCATGCCTGATGCTCTCCTCGTGCCGCGTTTTGCGCCGGCGCCGGCTTCGTCGTCGGGCTAAAACGGTAGTAGATGAGCCGCCGGCCGTCGTCTTTGACGACGACCTCTTTCTCCATCTTTTCGGGTTCTTGCTTCGCCATAAGCTTACCTCATAACCAGTTCGAGCTGCCAGGCGACCCGCCCCGACGCCGGTAACTCGCCGGTTTCGCCGAGATGCCGGTAGCTCGTCGCGAGATCGCCGGGCGCACCGACGCTCGGCGCGATGACCAGATTGTAATCGCCCGTCGCCGCCCCGGCCGTGCTTCCGCCACCGAGGTTGAGCACGACGCCGAGATGGGTGACTTCGGCGGGGTCGAACTGCATGCGCAATTCACAGCCGAGCGCGGGGTCTTGCAGGGCCACGTAGCCCAGCTGGGGCGATCGCGCGAAGAGCTCGAGCAACACGCGCGAATCCGCGCCGGGAAGCGTCGCGAAGTCCCAGCTTTCGCCGGACTCGTCCGTCGGCTCGGGCCACTCGAGCGTCCGGCCGAACTTGCCGAAGCGCGCGTCTCCGGCACTGAGCGTCAGCTCGCGCAGCGGCAGCATCAGACGCGTCCCCGGCGACACCTGGAAAACCGGATGCGCGTTCCACAGGAACGGAAACGGCATGGGCGCGAGATTGGTGACGGTGTAGGCCAGGCGCAGCGAGGGCGCGTCGGCGGTCATCAGCAGCACGCGCTCGAAGCGGTACGGAAAGCGCACGCCGTGCACGGCCATGCGCAGCTCGACGGCGGCGCCGTCGCAGAATTGATCCACGCGCCACGGCAGCGACCAGATTTCGCCATGATCCGGCACGGGCGTGCCGGCCCAGGGCCCCGTCGGATAATAGGTCGACGCGTGCGAGGGGAAGCACTCGACGAAGCCGCCCGTGTCGTGGCGAGGCACGAAGTCGTCGCCGTAGCGCGGCGCCTCGACGGGTGCATGGGCATGGCGCCAGAGCCATTCGCGGCCGGACTTGAGGTCGACGAGGCTCGTGATTTTGCCGCCCAGGGCGGGCACCACCACGGCCCGCAAAAAGGCGTTCTCGAGCATGAGCGCGTCGAAGCCGCGCCAGGTGATGGCGTCGAGGCGGCAATGGCTGGTGGTGGAACTCGACATGGCGTTGAACCGGCTGCGGGGCTGCCTCACCTTAGCACATGCGGGGACACCTGCAAAGGTCGCATGCGGGCCCGAGCGTCGCGTTAGCGCGCTATTGCGTCTCGTCCGCTTCCAGCACCACCAGCACTTGCCCCGCGCTGACGAGCGCACGCGCAGCGACGCGAACGTCGGCCACGCGGGCGGGGGCCGGGGCTTCGAGGATCGTGCGGGTCTTCATCGCCTCGACGATCGCCAGCGGCGCGCCTGCCGCGACGCGATCGCCCGCGGCGACGCAGACCTCCACCACAACGCCCGCCAGGGGCGACTTGATCGGCCCCAGCGCGGTGACGGCATCAGCCGCCCGCGCCGGCGAAACGACCGTCCTTACGCCACCCGGCGCCTGAACCGCCCACGAGCCGTCGAGCAGCGGGGTGACCCACAGGCGGTGAACCGTCCCGCCCAATTCCAGCGTCAGCACCCAGCTTCCGCCCGAGCGCTCGCGATCGCGGATGTGCAGCGGCGTCGACACGCCGTCGAGCTCGATGCCCTCACGGCCGAGACGCACCTCGATCTCGCGATCGCCCACCTTCAACCGCATTAGCGCCACCGCCTCGCCGCCCAGTG
Organism: Oscillatoriaceae cyanobacterium; assembly: GCA_036703175.1. Taxonomy (GTDB): domain Bacteria; phylum Cyanobacteriota; class Sericytochromatia; order S15B-MN24; family JAQBPE01; genus DATNPP01. The sequence goes on along the minus strand of DATNPP010000093.1, from coordinate 4,868 downwards.
CGCGGCCTGAGACACGGACCCATCGGCCGCCGGCAAGCAAGCAACCGCCGCGGCCGCCGCTTCGGGCGCGAGCTCCGGAATCAAGAGCTCCCGCTCGAGGAAGTGCGTGTGCAACTCGCCCGCGACGAACGCCGGCTCCGCGAGGACCGCCCGCAAGCGCGACAGGTTGGTGACGAGCGTGCCCGCAATCTCGACGCGCGATAGCGCGTCGGCGAGCCGCCGGACGGCCGTCGCGCGGTCCGGCCCCCAGGCCACGAGCTTGGCGAGCAGCGCGTCGTAGTAAGGCGGCACTCCGACGCCCGCCGCGGTGCCGGCATCCACGCGCAGCCAGGGATCCATCGGCCAGCTCAGGTGATCGATTCGCCCGGGCGCGGGCAAGCCCGTCTGCGGATCCTCGGCGTACAAGCGCGCCTCGATCGCGTGTCCGCGCGGCCCCCAGGGCGGCAGCAGCGCCTCGAGGGAGTCGCCCATCGCCAGTCGCAGCTGAAGTTGCGGCAGATCCAGGCCCCAGACCTGTTCCGTCACTGCGTGCTCCACTTGCAAGCGCGTGTTCATCTCGAGAAACCGCGGCCCCAGCTCGGGCGTCCAGAGGAACTCGACCGTGCCGACGCTCTGGTAGCCGACCGATTGCGCCACGCTCACGGCCAGCGCCGCCAGCTCGGCGCGCGTGGCGGCGTCCAGGCCGGGCGCCGGGCACTCCTCGATCAACTTCTGGTAGCGGCGCTGCACCGAGCATTCGCGTTCGCCGAGCGCGACCACGCGACCGTGCGCGTCGCCGGCGATCTGCACCTCGATGTGGCGCGCGCCCTGCGCGTAGGTTTCCCAGTACAAGCGGCCGCGGTCCGCACCGAAGGCCTGCGCCGCCTGGGCCTGCGCCTCGGCGATCGCCGCTTCCAGGCCCTTCAGCTCGGCCACGCGCCGCAAGCCCATGCCGCCGCCGCCGAGCGCCGCCTTGATCATCACGGGATAGGTCTCGGGAAGCGCGTCGCCGTCTTCCAGCGTGCCGCCGGGCAGCACGGGCACCGCGGCCGCTTCGGCCACGGCACGCGCCTCGAGCTTGTCGCCCATGCGCGCGATCGCCTCGGTCGGCGGCCCCACGAAGGTCAAGCCCGCCTCGCGACACGCCCGCGCGAAGGCCGCGTCTTCGGATAAAAAGCCGTAACCGGGGTGCAGCGCGTCCGCGCCACACCCTTGCGCCCGCGCGAGCAACGCGGGAGCGTTGAGGTAGGTCTCGGCCGGCGAGGTGCCCGGCAGCTCGCGGGCAAAATCCGCGAGCCGCACGTGCGGCGCGTCGGCGTCCGGCGTGGCGTACACGGCGACCGTCTCGAGTCCCAGCTCCCGACACGCCTTGAGCAATCGACAAGCAATTTCGCCGCGATTGGCGATCAAAACCCTGCGCAAAATGACCTCCGAGCCACTGACTGTAGCACATGCGGGTAAAACGTGGTTGAATGACGAACGCGCGTCGATAGGGAAAGAGCGAGCATGGAGAACAAAGCCGCGGTGGGAGAAATCGTCCGCCTCACGAGTGCGGATCAAGCCTCCGTGTATGCGTTCCTCGCGGCTTCGCCGATCGAGAACGTCATGTTGATGGGCCTGATTCTCGAAGAGGGCCTGCAGAACCACATTTACCGCGAATGGATCGGCTACCGCGAGGGCAAGCGTTTGCTCGCCGTGGCCTGCATCTCGGGCGACATCTCGATCTACGCCCCCGAGGAGCGGGCGATCGCCCCGATTGCCGAGTACGCGCTGCGCCGCGTGCCGCTCGTGCCCCGCATCATCAGCCGCAAAGAGACCGTCGATCGCTTCTTCGAAGTGTTCAAGCGCGTCGATTTGCCCGTGCTGTTCGATCGCCACCAGCTCGTCTACACGCTCGATCCCGGCCAGCTTATCCAGCGCGCGTCCGCCCCCGTGCGCCCGGCGCGCGTGGACGAGGCGCTGCAAGTGGCGCGCCTGGCCTCGGCGATGAGCTACGAGGAGATTCAGATGGATCCCCTCGCGGATCACGGCCAGGGCTACGTGCAGCTGATCGAGGATCGCATTCGGCGCCAGCGCTACTTCGTGCTCGAAGAGCAAGGCGTGCTCAAGTTCCAGGTCCAGCTCAACAGCATCACCCCTTACGCGGGGCAGATCACCGGCGTCTACACGCCGCCCGAGTTCCGCGGCCAGGGCTACGGAACGCGCGGCATGGCCGAATTCTGCCGACTGGCCTTCACGATCGTGCCGCGCCTGTGTCTGTTCGTGAACGACTTCAACCTCCCGGCGCGCAAGGTTTACGAGCACCTCGGCTTCCGCCAATGCATGGAATACCGAGCCATCTTCATGCAGGAGCCGATCCAGGCCTGAGACGGCCGTTCGGACACACGTCCGACGTACAATTCGGCAACGCGCCCCTTCCAGGCGATTGCCGCCGCCCACGCTCGGGTACAAGACACTTTAGCGGCCCTGCGTTTTCGGGCCAAGCCGGGAGACGCACATGGCCCTTTACCTGGATGTCGAGACCACCTATCAGGGCAAGCTGACGGTGATCGGACTGCATCATGCGGGCATCGGAACGGTGCAGCTGGTCGGGCCTGAAATCACGACCGAGCGTCTGCTCGACGTGTTGCCGATGGCGATTTGCGTCTACACCTACAACGGCGATCGCTTCGATTTGCCGATCATCAAGGCCCAGCTGGGGGTCGACCTCAAGCAGCGCTACCGCTCGGTGGACCTGATGCACCTGTGCCACCGCGCGAAGCTGTACGGCGGACTGAAGCGGGTCGAGGAGCGATTGGGCATCGGGCGCAAGCTGACGGGCCTGTCCGGCAAGGACGCGGTCGCCCTGTGGTACCAGTACGAGAAAACCGGCGACGAGGAGGCCCTCGCGACGCTGCTGGCCTACAATCGCGAGGACGTCGAGAACCTGCATCAGCTGCGTGAGGCGCTCGAAATGCGCTTCGCGCGCTAGCGAGCGCGCTCACGCCATGCTATCGTGGAGCCATGTCTGAACCGCGCCGCCAGATGCCGCGCGAGGCGATCCGGGCGATCGCCTACATGGGCTTCTTTCTGGCTCTCTCCAGCCTGTTCATCGCCTACTACGGCTTCCGCATGGGCTTCCACCCGCTGCTGGTGGGCTTCAACGTCGCCACCGCGGCGATCGTGACCTTCGGCAGCTGTTGGATGCTGATGCAGCTGCGCCGCTAGCGTCACTCCGGCGGCAACACCTCGACCTGGGTCGTGGGACGGCGCGCGGCGCTCAGCTTGGCGCGCTTGAGCGCCATCTTGACGACGAAGCGCGTGCGCCAGCGCCAGAACCCGGCGCGCAGCTTGCCCAGCGGCTTGCCCGGCGGGCGCACTTCCACTTTCACGATCGTCAGCGGCGACTCGGGCTGCGGCCGGGCGGCTTGCGGCTCGAACACCACCGTGACCGTCTCGCCCGAGGGGCTCATCATCAGCAGCGGCTGGCTGAGATTGGCCATACGAATCTGGTCGGTGATGCCGGGCTGGCGCGGCTCCAGGCGAGGACCGAGGCCCAGCAGCATCTGCCGGATGCCCTCCAGGTCCGTTTCGAGCTCGGCTTTCATGCGCACGGGTTGCATCGGGGAAACCTCCAAAAAAGACTGCGCCCATCATAAGCCGCGCGATCCCCCATGTCCATTGGCCCGAGTAGCGTGCTCGGCCGGGGAAGCGCAGAGGTGACCGCCCATTGCGGGCTTTGCGCTGCGCTGATTCGACAAAACCCATAGGTATCTGATAAAATAGGGATAACCTTTCCGGCGGACATTATTTGCTCCGGAACCCTGGAAAGCTGGGCCCTTGCGGCCTTGCCGCCCGTAGGATGCGCCGTTTACCTGCATCGCGGAAGCCGGCCCCCAAGAGGCTCCCACGCGGGGGCCCGAGCAACCGAAGGAGAACAGCATGGCGACGTTTCTGGGAAAGAACTGGGACGAAGTGACGCGTGAGCTCGTGCGTCGGGCGTGCGCGGAAGGCGGTTTGCCGGACACTGCTGAGTTCCAGTTGCGTCAATTCCTGGAAGACGGCATCGTCGTCATCGCCTACCAGCGCGGGCCGTCCAACCGCAGCGGCCGCGGCGGCACCACCACCTTCTTCGAGGTGCGCCTGAACGAGGGCGGCATCGCGGCCAAGCAACTGACCAACCTCGGTCCCATCACGCCCGCCGTGGTGTAGGCGTCGTCGCCAGAACTTTCAATCCACCGGCCCGCCTCGCTGAGGCGGGCCGGTTTCATTTTGGCTTGAATGCCAGATACCACTCGCCCCGCCCCTCTCGGGCGGGGCGAGCAGATTAGCGGGTACCCTGAGTAGGGCTAGCCCCGGAGGCTGGCGGTTTCCTGTTTGGAGTAGTCGTAGAACCCATGGCCGGTCTTGCGGCCGTAGCGGCCGCCCTCGACCATCTTGACGACGCCCTGCGGCATGCGGAAGCGATCGCCGAACGCCTCGACCATGCCCTCGCTGGCGTGCACCAGCACGTCCATGCCGACGTAATCCGACAGCTCCAGCGGCCCCATCGGGTGATTGAGGCCCAATCGAATCGCCTTGTCGATGTCCTCGGCCGACGCGAGGCCTTCCTCCCAGATGCGGTAGCACTCCGTCAGCAGCGCGCACAGCGCGCGCGACGTGATGAAGCCCTGCGCATCCTTGCAGACCACCGTCTCCTTGCCCATGCGATGCGAGATCGCCTCGGTGACGGCGAGCGTCTCATCCGAGGTCCGCACGCCGCGGACGATTTCGACGAGCTTCATGACCGGCGGCGGATTGAACCAGTGCATGCCGATCACGCGGTCCGGGCGCTGCGTGGCGGCGGCGATCGCCGTGACCGAGAGCTCGGAGGTGTTCGTCGCGAGAATCGCATGTGCCGGCAACAAGGT
>DATNPP010000057.1:0-6407 GCA_036703175.1 Oscillatoriaceae cyanobacterium | reverse complement strand
CCTACCTTCACCTCGTCCGGCGCCGGCAATCCACGCGAGACCATCGCGTAGTCGCACTCGGCGATCATCCGGTCGATCATGCCCTGAAGGCCCAGTTCGCGACCGTCCTCGGGCGAGAAGATCTTCGCGACGCCGTAGGCCTCGAGCTCGGCGATTTCGGACGGCACGATCACGCCGCCGCCGCCGCCGTAGACCCGAATGTGGCTCGCGCCGCGCTCTTTGAGCAAATCGACCATGTACTTGAAGTACTCGAGATGGCCGCCCTGATAGCTGGACACGGCGATGCCGTGGGCGTCTTCCTGAATCGCCGTCTCGACGATCTCGGCGACCGAGCGGTTGTGGCCGAGGTGGATCACCTCGGCGCCGCTCGCTTGCAGAATGCGCCGCATGATGTTGATCGCGGCGTCGTGGCCGTCGAACAGCGAGGCCGCCGTGACGAAGCGGACCTTGTGGGTCGGCGTGTAAGGGGTGGCGGGGGCGTCGCGCAGCGCGGTCGCTTCCATGGTCATCCTCTCCTTCGAGGTGGTCGAAACGCCTCCAGCGCGGCGTTTTCAGCTCCATTCTACCATGGGTCGGCCCGCTTCGCACGAGCCGCGTCGCGCTTCCCGGACGCCGAGGCAGGCAAGCCGGGGTCGTTGGGGTATATTCGCCCGTATGGACACCGCGCTCATCGACAACCGTTACCGACCGATCCGTGTGCTGGGCGAGGGCGCGATGGGCCAGGTCTACCTGGTCGAGGACACGATCGCGGGCACGCAAAAGGCGCTCAAGCGCGTGCTGGATCCGCTCGCCACGTCGACCAAGGTGCGCTTGCAGTTCAAGCAGGAATTCCGCCTGATGGCGCAGCTGCACCACAAGCACTGCTGCACGGTGCACGATTTCGGCATCGCCGAGGACGGCCTGCCCTACCTCACGATGGAGTACGTGCCCGGCACGGGCCTCGACGAGCTCGGCCGCTTGCCGGTGCCGCAGGTGCGCGATTTGCTCGTGCAACTGCTGCTCGCGCTGCATCACGTGCATCAACTCGGCTACCTGCACCGGGATCTCAAGCCGCAGAACATTCGCGTGCAGCCGGACGGCACGCTCAAGCTCATGGACTACGGGCTCATGGAGCCCGCGGGATTGCCGAGCGACGGGCTGAAAGGCACGCTCGCGTACCTGGCGCCCGAGGTCATCAAGCGCAGTCGGCTCGACGCGCGCAGCGATCTCTATGCCCTCGGCGCGCTCGCCTACGAGATGGTGGTGGGCGAGGTGCCCTTCAGAGGCGCGACGCCGCGCGAGGTGCTGCTGGCGCATCTGGAGTCGCCCATCGAGCCGCCGTCTCGTTTTCGGCCGGACGTGCCCGAGGAGCTCGAGCGCGTGATTCTGCGCCTGCTCGCCAAAGATCCGCTCGAACGCTACCGCTCCGCCGCCGACGTGCTGGCGGCATTGGGCGCGGAGCTTCCGGAAGGCGCGCGGGCCCTGCTGTTCAAGTCCCCGCTGGTCGGCCGCGACGCCGAACTCGCCGTGCTGCGCGAGGCGCTCGCCGCGTGCGTGGGCGGCACGTCGAAAACAATCCTGCTGACGGGCGCCGCCGGCATCGGCAAGAGCCGGCTGGTCGAGGAGTTCCGCTGCCACGCCCAGCTCGAAGGCGCCGTGCATGCCCACGGGAGTTGCCAGTTCCACGCGAAGGCCCCGTACGCGCCCTTCATCCCCGTGCTGCGCGCGTTGCTGCCGGCACTCGCCGCCCGCTCGCCCGCACGCTACGCCGAGCTGGCGCCGATTCTCAAACGCTTGCTGCCCGAGCTCGACGTGGCGCCCGCGCCGGCTCTGAGCGCTCGCGACGCGGAATGCCAGCGCCTGCATGACGCCGTGAAGTCCTGTCTTGCGGACCTGGGCGACGCGGGCGCGATCGTGGTGTTGGACAACTGGCAGTGGGCCGATCCGTGCTCGGACGAACTGCTGCAACATCTGACACGCGGCGATCGCCCCCGTGGCCTGATGATCGTGGTCGTCAGCCGGATGGAAGGCCTTCGGCCTGCTCCCTGGCACGCGGAAGCCACGCCCCTCACGCTCGCGGGGCTGCCCGAAGCGGCGATCGCCCGCATGGTGGCCTCGATGCTCGGCGACACCGCCCTTCCCGAGGCGCTCGTCGCAGCCGTCGCGACGTGGAGCCAGGGGGTGCCTTTTGCCATCGAGCGCCTGCTGGAGCACCTCACCCATTCGGCCCTCGCGTTGCAAGACGGCCACTGGCAGCTCACGCAGAAGCTGGACCCCGAACGGCCGCCCGCGGATTTCGGCTTGTGGATTCTCGCGCGCGTCGCGGCGCTGCCGCCGGACGCGCAGGCGCTCGCCTCGATCGCGGCTGTGCTCGGCCACCGCATTACCCTGCACGACCTCGCGCTGGGGTCGGGTCTCGATGAGAACGCGCTCTGCGAGGCCGTCCACGTGCTGGTCGACGCGCGGATTCTCGAGCCGTGCGGCGCCGGCCAGTATGCCTTCGCCCACGATCAAGATTGCGAGCATCTGCTTGCGGATCTCGACGACTCGGTGCGCGCGCGTAGCCACACCCGCGTCGCCTGCGGCCTGGCAAGCGACTGGCCGTCGCCTGAGCGCGCGCCGCTCGCGCGTCTGATGACGATCGCCGATCACTGGCTCGCGAGTGACGCGCCCGCCGATGGGCTCGACTGGCTGCTGGAAGCCGGCAAGCATGCGGTCGACCTCGCCGCGAACACGCGTGCGGAGAGCTATCTGCGCAAGTCCCTCGGCTTGTTGCGCGCCCTCGACGACCACGGCGAGCGCCTGCGGCGTTGTCTGGACTTGCTCGAAGAGGTCGTGGATCGCACGGGCGAACGTCAGGCGGCGATGGTGTACGCCGAAGAGGCGCTCGCGCTCGCCGAGGCCGCGGGCGATCACCGCGCCATGACGCTGCTCACGGTGCGATTGGCCACTGCCACCGCGACCCAGAACCTCGCGAACGGCCTCGCGTTGGGTCAAAGAGCGCTCGCACTCGCCGAGACGCTCGGCGACGGCGTGATTCTTTGCCGGGTACTGCTGGCGCTCGCCAGCTTGCAAGCCGCCGGGGGCGAGTCCGAAAAGTCGCTGGGCACGGCGGAGCGCGGGCTCGCGATCGCCCGAAGCGCCGGCGACGCGGACGTCGAGGCGAGCCTGCGCGCCTTTTTGGCGCCGCACTACGCGGAGATGCCGGACCACGCCGCGCAGGGCGCCGCTTACATCGAGGAAGCGCTGCGGGTTCACCAGGGCATCGGCAATCGGCTCGCCCTGTACTCGGACCAGTGCGACGCGGCGATCATCGCCGGGCAAGCCGGCCACCTCGAGACCGCCCGTGCCTACGCCGAAGACGCCCGCCGGTCGGCCGAAGCGATCGGCCTGGTGCGCGCCAAGGGCTACGTCTGCTATCTGGCGGGCGTCATCGCGCTGCGGCAGGGCCAGACTCAACTGGCGCACGTGCTGGCCCTCGAAGGCCTCGTCTCGGCGCGGATTACCCACAATCGGTTCGACGATATGCTGCTCGAATGGCTCTCCGGATGTGCCCTGGCGCATATGTTCCGCTTTTCCGAAGCGGAGGAGGCATTCGGGCGCTCGGCGGCGATCATGACCGAGGCCGGTTTTCAGGATTTCACCGACGACCTCGCCGTCGGTCGCGCCGAAGCGGCCTGGCTCGCGGGCGATGCTACCGCGGCGCTTGCGACGCTCGGCGCTCGATCGGGACGCACGGACCAGACCGGCGTGCCCTGCCTGCGTGCGCTCGCGCTCATCGCCGCCGGACGCGACGCCGATGCGCTCGCCGCGCTGGACGTGGCGCTGCAAACGCCCATGAACTGCGAGGCCGAGGCCTGGACGCGTCTGGCCAGAGCCCAGGCATGCGTGAGCCTCGAACGCTGGAGCGAGGCGGCCGATGACGCCAAAGCGTCCCTCGACGCCGCGGTTGCGGCCGGCGCCTTGCAGGTGGCTGCGCAAGCCCACGGCGTGCTGGGCGAGGTGGCCCTCGCCCGTGCGCAGGGAGACGCCGAGGCTCACTTCGAGGCGATGTTCCGCCTGGCGGAGGAGATTGGCGCGGTGCCTCTGCAGGCGATCGCGCGCTTCGGCCGGGCGGCCGCGAAGCCTTACGACCCGGAGGCCGCGGCGCGCGTCGCGCAGTCGAAGTTACTGCTCGAATCGGTGCTCGCGCCATTGGACGCGCCCGTACGCGAGCGATTGGCCGCCATGCGGGACTTCCGCCGCGTGCTCGAGGGCAATCACGTGGCGTTCAGCCTGCCCGTGACGAGCGCGAGCTCGCCCCACGGCTTCACCGGCCCGCTCGGCCTCATGCACGGGAGCTTCTGAGGCGTCCGGCGGCAAGCAGGCGGTGTCGCTCGTCTGCCTGTTGGGTAAGAACGAGGAACGTGTGAGGTTTTGGCCCCATAAGGAGGAGCGATGTTCGAAGAGGCCCCCGACGCCGCCGTGGCGGTCGAGGCCCCGGCGCATGCGACGGCGAGTCCGGCCGCGGCGCTGAAGGCCCTGCCGCCCGAGGAGCGCGAGGCATACTGGTACAAGCACGTCTATCGGCCCGAGACGCGACAGCTCACCTGGCGCGCAGTGATCATGGGCGTGGTGTTGGGCGGGGCGCTGTCGCTGTCCAACCTCTACATCGGCCTCAAGACGGGCCTCGGCATCGGCGTGGCCATCACGGCGGGCATTCTGGCCTTCGCCGTGTTCAAGGCGCTCGAGAAGATTCTGCCCGGCGGCAAGTTCACGGACCTCGAGAACAACGCCATGCAATCGGTCGCGTCCGCCGCGGGCTTCATGGCCTCCTCGGGACTGATCAGCGCGATTCCGGCGCTGTTGCTGCTCAACGGCACCACGCTGAACCCCTATCTGCTCGCGGCCTGGATCACGGCGATTTCGCTACTGGGCGTGGTCGTGGCGGTGCCCGTCAAGCGGCAGATGGTGAACATCGACCAGCTGCCCTTCCCCAGCGGCACGGCCGCGGCCGAGACGATTCGCAGCCTGCACGGCGGCACCTCGGACGCCATGGACCAGGCGGTCGGATTGGGCATCGCGGGCTTGATCGCGGGCGTCGTCACCTGGCTGCAGCAGGGCGGCGCGGACGTGCTGAACCTGCTCGCGAAGGGGCACCACTGGCTCAAGTACATCGCCTGGTCGTTGCCGCCCGACTGCAAGCCCTTTCCGGGCGTGGGCGCGCTGACGCCGGCCAAGCTGACGGTGGGCATGGATCTCGACCCGCTGCTCTACGCCACCGGCGCCATCATCGGCATCCGCACGGGCGTGAGCCTGTTTCTGGGCGCGATCTTCACCTGGTACGGCCTCGCGCCCTGGTTGGTCCAGAACCACATCGAGGCCAACGGCAAGGTGATCAAGGGCGGCTTTTCCGCGGTCGCGCACTGGACCAGCTGGCCCAGCACGACGATGTTGATCGTCGTCACGCTGCTCACGCTGGGCATGCAGTGGAAGTCGATGGCGCGCGCGGTCTCGGGCCTGCTCGGCACGTTCAAGCGCGCCGGCGCGTCCGACGACGAGATCGCCGCGAAGATCGAGGTGCCCGGCAGCTGGTTCCTCGGCGGCATGCTGCTCGTCGGCGGCGTCTGCGTGGGGCTTCAGTACTTCGCGTTCGGCATCAACCCGCTGCTCGGCATCATCTCCGTGGTGCTGACGTTGCTGCTGTCGATGGTCGTCGCGCGCATCACCGGTGAGACGGACATCGCGCAGAACGGCCCGATGGGCAAGATCACGCAGCTCTTCTTCGGCATCGTGGCGCCCACCAATCCGCTCACCAACATGATGACGGCCAACGTCACGGCGGGCGCGGCGCTGCACACCTCGGACCTGCTGACGGACCTCAAGAGCGGCTATCTGCTCGGCGCGAATCCGCGCCAGCAGTTCCTGGCGCAGATCTGGGGCGTGGCGGCGGGCTCGCTGGTCTGCGTGCCGGCCTACAACCTGCTCGTGCCGAACAAGGAAGCGCTCGGCGACAAGCTGCCGGCGCCAGCCGCGATCGGCTGGGAAGTGGCGGCCAAGGCCCTCACGCAGGGCCTGCACGCGATTCCGCCCACCGCGTTCGCCTTCATGGGCATCCTGACGGTGATCGGCGTGTTGATCACGCTCATCGAGCACTTCGTGCCGAAGTCGCGCAACTTCCTGCCGTCGCCGATCGGCTTCGGCATGGCCATGGTGCTGCCGTTCCACATCACGTTCGCCATCTTCGGCGGCTCGTTGATCGGGTGGATCTGTCAAAAGGTGGCGCCGAAGGCTTCGGAGAAGTACCTGGTGGCGGTGTCTTCCGGCATCATCGCCGGCGACAGCCTGGTGGCAATCGGCGTGCTGGGCATCGAAGCGGCCTTGCACATGTTCTGACGCCGCGCCCCCTCCCCCCGTTGGGGGGGAGGGACGCCGAAGCCCTGTTCAGG
>DATNPP010000031.1:0-4884 GCA_036703175.1 Oscillatoriaceae cyanobacterium | reverse complement strand
CCCGACACGCGCTTCCACCTGATGTACGTGCTCGAGTGCGCCGACGGCACGCTCTACACCGGCTACACGGTCGATCTGGCGCGGCGTCTCACGCAGCATCAACGCGGGGTCGCCTCGAAATACACGCGCACGCGCCGGCCGGTTCGACTGGCCGGCTATTGGGCATTCGCCGATCGCAGATCCGCATTACAGGCCGAGCACGCCTTCAAGCAGCTCCCCAGGCGGGAGAAACTGGCGCATCTTGAGCAATCAGGCGTGTCGGGATGTCCGGAACCGCCCGAGAAACTCCCATATTGATGATTTTGGTCGCTTACTGGGTAAAAGGCGAACAGCACGACTTCGAAAGGGGCACGATCCCATATGGGCGAAAAGATCCTGGTGGTGGATGACGAGGAGTTGATCCGCCGCACGGTCGCAAAGATTCTGCAGAAGGCGAACTTCGAGGTCACGCTCGCGGAGGACGGCTACCAGGCGATCGCGATCGCCAAGGAGCAAACCTTCGACATGGTGATCTCGGACGTGCGCATGCCCGGCCTCGACGGCATCGAGACGATCCGCCTGATCAAAGAGATCCAGCCTCAAATCTACAGCATCATCATCACCGGCTACGCGAGCGAGGAAACGCCCGTCCAGGCGCTCAAGGTCGGCGTGAACGACTACATCTTCAAGCCCTTCGAAGTCGACACCTTCACGCACAGCGTGCTGCGCAACATCACGAATCTGCGCCTGACGCGCGAAAAGGTCGCGCTGGCCGAGCGCCTGAAGCAGAACATGATCCGCCTGATCGACACGCTCGCGACGACGCTCGAAGCGCGCGACGCCTACACGCACGGCCACTCGCACCGCGTGGGCGAATACTCCTGCTGGATCGCGGAAGATCTGAACTACTCGCCCGAAGAGATCGAGATTTTGCGCCACGGCGGCATTCTGCACGACATCGGCAAAATAGCCGTCCGCGAGGAAGTGCTCAACAAGCCCGGCCGCCTCACGGCCGAGGAGTACGAGCACATCAAGATCCACCCGACGGTGGGCTACAACATCCTCAAGCAGATCGAGGAGCTCGAGCCGCTGCTGCCGATCGTGCTCTCGCACCACGAGCGCATCGACGGCAAGGGCTACCCCAACTGCGTGCCCGGCGAGCAGATACCGCTCAACGCCCGCATCGCGGCGATCGCCGACACCTTCGACGCGCTGACCTCGAACCGCCCTTATCGCGACGGCATGCCGCTCGAGAAGGCGATCGCGATCCTCGAGTCCGTCAAGGGCTCGCAGCTGGACGCGCAGCTGGTCGAGATCTTCATCGGCAAGGTGCGCGAGCGCGGCGTGATTCCGGTGCGCGACGCCGACGATCACCTGACGAAGGTCACGATCACCTCGGCGACCTGATCGTGCGAAAGACGCCTTGCCAACAGAGGCTTGGCGTGCTAAATTGATTCAACTCCGGGATGTAGCGCAGCTTGGTAGCGCACCTCGTTCGGGACGAGGGGGTCGCTGGTTCGAATCCAGTCATCCCGACCATTTTTCGAACCCGCCCACGTTGTCTTTCTGATCGGCAACCGGGCGGGTTCTTTACGAGCCCATGAAAACCCTGATACTCGGATTGCTCTTCTTCGGCGCCATGCTGTACGGCCTCAAGGACGTCAAGCCTTTCAAGCGCGAACGTCGGACCGTCCGTCGCACGCCCTCGCGTCAATCCGCGCCGCTTCCCGCCGAGCCGACCGTCGCGCCGCCGAGTTACCGCCGCTATCGGCCTTAGTTCGCCTGGTGCTTTAGCAGCAGATCGCGCTTGAGCGCCTTGGTGAAGGCCGCGAAGTCCTGATTGACCTGCGCCGCGTACTGCGTGCCGAAGCGGGCCAGTCCTTGCGTCAGGGTCTTTCGGTCGCCCAGCCCGCCGAGGATCTCTCCGGGCGTCGCGAACCCCGCGTCCGCGCCGCGGGCCTGGGCCTTGGCGACCTCGGCGCCGTAGTAGCGCACGAGCTGGGAAAAGTCGCGCTTCTTCTTGACGTCCCCGATGTCCAGGGCGCCGTCGCTGGGGTGCAGGGGCTCGACCAGATACGAGCCGCTGTCGAGGCTGTCGCGCGCCGGCAGCGTCGCCGAGCCGCGCAGCGGATCGAGCCCGCCGTCCATCAAATTGCTGAGCGTCACGTTGCGCGCGCCCGAAGAGGGATAGGCCTCCGGTCGAGGACCGTAGCGCTCCGGCGCCGTGAGCCCCTGCTCCTTGAGTTGCAGCAGCATCGGCGTTTGCTTGCCTTTGCCCTCCAGCAGGACGTGATAGCGGGCCTCGCCCATGCTGCCCGTGCCTTCGAGCACCTCGACCATGTCCGAGACGTGATAGGGCGCGAGCGCCTGGGCCGCCTCGGGCGCGAGGCCGGCCCGATAGCCCTCGAAGGCCTGTTGCATGTCGGCGAGCGTCTTGGGCTTCACGCTGCGGACCGAGTCGCTGCGCGGAAAGGCGCGCTGGCCGTTTTTTTCGGGCACCCGCTTGTCGAGCCACTTCTGCGCGTCGCTGCTCTTGCCCTTCTTGAGCACGTCCTTGAGCAGGGCCGGCATCTTGACCTTGGCCGGCTTCTCGCCGGCCGCCAGCGCCGACAGCGTGTCATGGTAGCTTCCGGCGAAATCGCTCACGAGCTTGCGGGCGTCCGCCTCGCTGTAGCCCTTCTCCTGGGCAGACAGCACGATGTGCGTCGCCATGCGATTGAGATCGAAGGCCGCCGGGCCCGGGTAGGCCTCGTCGAAGTCGTTCAGGCGCACTTTGACGTGGCCGTTCGCCAGCGTCATGGCCCCCGAGTTGTTCAGGTGCAGATCTCCCAAAAGCGGCACTTTCGGGACGTCTTGCGCCAGAAGACCGCGCATGTCGTAGGCGTACAGCTCCGGCTGCCCCGTCAGAAAACGGCGCGGACTGATGGCCATGTGCTGGTACTTCAGCTTGAGGCGCTCGGGCGCCTTCTTCGCGAGGCCCTGATTGAGGCGACCGATCAGACTCGGGGCCGAGCGATCGCCCAGCGCCAGCGAGTCCGCAAGCGAGCCCGCTTGATCCGACACGAGGCGATCGACCGCGCCGGCCCGCTTGGCGGCGGCCGGGACCAGATCGCTGACGACTTTGCGGGTGAGTTCTTGTAGGCCCAAGATGCAAGCGCTCCTTCTCCTTACATGCCCGAGGCCCGGCCGAAAGCTTCTTATGCACGCATTAAACCTGAATGAAATCTCGCGCGATTCGATCCCCGAGCCGACGGGCGAGGGTAAGATGGAACCGCACGTCTTTCAGAAGGAAGCCACCATGGAGCCCGCCACCCGTCTTGGCTCGATGCTCGCCGCAGGATTGCTGCTCGCGGGCTGCTACAGCTTCAATGGCCTGAACGCCGCTGAGCAAGCCATCCATCCCAACGGCTACGCCGGCCTCGCGGCGAACGCGCCGAACCCAGGCGTCTTTCAGCTCGCGGATCCCACGCGCTTCTCCCAGGTAGTCGCCATCAGCGACGTGCACGGCATGCAAGACGCGCTGATGGCGCTGCTGGCCGCCGGCAAGCTGATCGACGTGCAGGGCCACTGGGCGGGCGGCAAGACGCTGCTCCTCGTGGTCGGCGACTCGATCGACAAGGGCCCCAAGAGCGTCGAGGTGCTCGACGTGTGGATGCGCCTCGCCCAGGAGGCGGGGGCGGCAGGCGGTCAGGTGGTGCATCTGCTCGGCAATCATGAGGCCGAGTTCCTCACCAATCCGCAAAACTCGAAGACGGCCGCGCTGCAGGCCGACCTGCAGGCGCTCGGCTTGAACGACGCGGCGCTGACGGATCCCACGGAGCCGCGCGGCGCCTATATCCATCAGATGCCGATCGCTGCGCGCGTGGGCGATTGGCTCTTCTGCCACGCCGGTATGTACCCGGACATGCCCTGGTCCGCCTTTGCCAGCGAGGCGACGCAACTGCTGAACCAGGGCGCCTACGGCAACGCGTTCATCACGGGCGACGACTCGATTCTCGAGGCCAAGAACTGGTGGAAGCACGCGGCCACGCGCAGCCAATACGAACAGCGCCTCGCCGCGATGGGCATCTTCGGCGTCGTGCAGGGCCACCAGCCCAAGGCCTACGGCATCATCGGCGACGTGGGCGCCATCGACGGCGGGCATCTCATCAAGATCGACAACGGCATGGCGCCCGAGGCCGGCGCGCATTCGGGTCATCTGCTGGTCTTCCCGCATCCCGCGCAGATGATGCAGGCCAGCTACCCACAGGTGCTCGAAATCGCGCCGGACGGCAGCGCGAGCCCGGTGATGCCGCTCGAGCCGACGGACGCCAAGCTGGCCCCCGTCGACGGCGGAGACTAAGAGTACATACATTGCCCTCTCCCCCGGAGGGTGGGAGAGGGATATTTCACCGCCGTGCAGGCGGTGAAATCGGGAGCGGGGGCGCCCCCAGGCCAGCTGAAATTCACGCCAGTGCCACAGGGTGCGGCCTGGAAGCGGTCGCCCCCTCTTCCAGCCTCAGTCCCTGTTGTGCCGTTGGGCGCTAGATAGGCTCCGACATCAGCAGTTCGGACTGCAGCAGCGCGTAGGCCGTCTCGAGGGCCTCGAGCATGCCGTGGCGGAAGCCCGTGGCGTACTCCGCCTCTTTGCTCTTCTTGCCGCCGTTCGCCTCGGGCGCCTCGGCGAGCTGCTCGCCCATCAGATCCTCGATGTCCGACAACACCCCCGCGAGCCCGTCGCGCAAACGCTCGAGCGCGTGCGCCACGCGCGGATCCGCCTCCTCGGCCGTCCTGCCGCCGCCCGGAAGCACGCGGAAGCGCGTGATGCCGGGGGCCGCGACCTGCCCGGGCTCGGCCACCGGAGGCACCACCTCCAGCAGGCGGGGACGGGCCGCTTCGACCGCGTCCATCACAATCTCGTTCAGT
>DATNPP010000015.1:0-2243 GCA_036703175.1 Oscillatoriaceae cyanobacterium | reverse complement strand
CCGCCCGGAGCGCTCAATCCGGGCGAGCTGGCGTCGCCGAGAGGCGCCTGGTAAGCCGCTAGCGAGAGCCGACCGACCAGGGGTAAGAGGTCGACCGTCATGCGCACGTCCGCTTGCACCAAGCCCACGTGCGGCGCGAGCCAGAGCGTGATGTCTTCACCGGCGGAAGGATTGACGTAGTGCAAGCGCGGCGTGTTCGGAAAGTCGCCTGCCTTCACGCGCACGTCGTCCAGGGCCTCGACGGCCGCATGGCCCTTGCCCTCGCCGGTGAGCACGTCCCAGGCCATGCCCGCCGCGAGGTGATCGGGCATGAAGAAGGTGACCTTGTCCGGTGGCGCCTTCTCGAACAGGCCAATCCAGCCGCCCTGGCGCACGAAGCGATAGGGATCGTGGCGCGAGCGGCCGAAGTAGCGCGAAATCAGCTCGATGGTGTCGATTTCGCGATCGCCCAGCTGATAGGCGTCCACCACGCTCAAACTCGCCGAGCCCGAGAAAATCCCCGCGCCGAGCCCGAAGTGCGCGTCGTAGTCGTAGCGCGCGCCGGGACGCAGCGGAAACACCTCGGGCAACGGCCCGGGCGGAACCTCGGTCGCCCCCGAGGGACGCACCGGCGGCGCGAGCTGGCGGAACTCCTCGAAGTGCTGAAAGCAGCCTGAAAGCAGCGCCGTGAAAAGCCCCAGGACGACGAGCGCGCGGCGCATGGCGCCTAGCGAGGCTCGACGATCAGCTTGATGGCCGTGCGCTCCTCGCCGTCGATGCTGATGTCGATGAAGGCCGGAATGGCCACCAGGTCCATGCCCGACGGCGCGACGTAGCCGCGCGCGATCGCGATCGCCTTGACCGCCTGGTTGATGGCGCCGGCGCCGATGGCCTGCATCTCGGCGCGGCCATGCTCTCGCAGAACACCGGCCAGCGCGCCCGCCACGGAGCTGGGATTCGATTTCGCAGAGACCTTGAGTACGTCCATGGCGGGTTCTCCTCTTGCGGTGGTAGGTCGAAGGCAGGTCGTTTGCAGGAATGGAGCGCGCGACGGCTCAGGCGCGAAAGGGCGCGAGCGCCCTTCGCCCATCTTAGCCGACTTTTAGCGGTAGTTCAAGCGTTCGACGGCGATCGTCCGCCCGGTGAGCGCCTCCACGCGGAACCGCACGCCGTTGAACTGGCCGGGCCCTTCGGCGACCTCGAAGCGCACCGGCAGCTGGGTGAGCATCTTCTTGATGGCGAGCTCGGTCTTCATGCCAATCACCGAGTCGATCGCCCCGCACATGCCGGCATCGGTCAAAAAGGCGGTGCCGCCCGGCAAAATGCGTTCGTCGGCGGTCTGCACGTGCGTGTGGGTGCCGACGACGGCGGAAACGCGGCCGTCGAGGTAATACGCGAGCGCCACCTTTTCGGCGGTCGTCTCGGCGTGTATGTCCACGAGAATCACGCGCGTCTCGGGGCTGATGTCGGCGATCGCCCGATCCGCCGCCCGAAACGGGCAATCCAGCGAGCCCATGAACGCGCGGCCCATCAGATTGATCACGGCGACCAGGCCGCCCGCCGCCGGCACGAGCGTCCAACCGCTGCCCGGCGTGCCCTCGGGAAAGTTGAGCGGCCGCACGAGCTGGCTCGATTCGCCGATGAAGTCGAAGATCTCGCGCTTGTCCCACGCGTGGTTGCCCAGCGTGATGACGGAGATGCCCATGTTGAGCAGCTCGTGGTAGGTCTCCCGCGTGAGGCCGAAGCCGCCCGAGGCGTTCTCGCCGTTGGCGATCACCAAATCGGGATAGCCCTCGCGCCGAAAGCCGTCCAGCACGCGCTGAACGGCCTCGCGCCCGGGGCGCCCGACGATGTCGCCGATGAAGACCAGATCGAGAATGCGCCCGCTAGGTTCCACACCGCGCCCGTTCTAGGGCCTGGACCCGGCTCACTTGGCGTACTCCGTGGCGCGCATCTCGCGCACGACCGTGACCTTGATTTGGCCCGGGTACTCCAGCTCGGTCTCGATCTTCTTGGCGATGTCACGCGCCAGCTTGGCGGACTGGATGTCGTCGAGCACCTGCGGCTGCACCACGATGCGGATCTCGCGCCCCGCCTGCACGGCGTAGGAGCGCTCGACGCCCTCGAAGCTCTTCGCGATGCGCTCGAGCTTCTCCAGGCGCTTGATGTAGATGTCGATCGTGTCGCGGCGTGCGCCGGGGCGCGCCGCCGAGATCGCGTCGGCCACCTGCACAAGCACCGCCTCGATCGTCTCTTGCGGCACG
>DATNPP010000667.1:0-7675 GCA_036703175.1 Oscillatoriaceae cyanobacterium | reverse complement strand
TTGCACGGACGTTCCACACGCCTGCAAGCTCATCATCAGCACCAGACCGAATGCCAGACGTTTCATGTGCCAGCTCGTCCTCAAGACCTACGCCGCCCCGCTGTGCTCAAGGGTGCGCGACATGCCAATCGACGTAAACGTCGTCCAGGCTGCCGAGATAGTCGGCATAGGACACGATCTGCTCGTCCAGCGTCTCGGGCGGGGTAGGGGTGGGCCGGTTCCATTGCGCCATGTGATCGCGCACCAGGAGATCCGACTCGACGGCTTCCTGACCGTTGCCCGGCTCGAACTGTTCGAGCCAATTCGCGCCGTCAGGGCCGTGGGCGTCATCGTACGTGCCCCACGGAATGCCGCCCTTTTGGATGTCGTGAATCAGCAGGGACCCCTGAATCACGTCTTTCTGCTGAGCGGACAGGTGGAAGTAGTCGGCGAGCCAGCCGCCCACCACCATGTCGCGCACGGAGTGGGTCAGCAAGCCCCCCACGTTGATCTCGTCGGCCGGGTGGTAGGTGCCGCTCGAACTGGAGGGCGCCGTGAAGAATTCAGGTTGCGCGTGGGAAACGGCCTCCGAAACGAATTGCTTCTCGTTGGGATCGCTCAGCGCATCGACCATCGCCGCGAACTCGCTTCGCGCATGGGCCTTGACGTCGGCCGCCGCCTGCTGGGCGACCTGCTTCCGGAACACCTTGCGGGCCGTGCCGGCCGGAACCGGCTTCCAGGTGATGCTCGGCTCCTTGGCGAGAAAATCGGCGAGCTTGGCGATGAAGCGCTTCAGCGAGGCTTCATCGCCGGCCGTGACGCCCGGCACGGGAGGATACTGCACGCCTTTCAGGCCGCTTCCGTCCCACATGCCGTCCAGCCGATGGTATTTGGTCAGCGCGTTGGCGAAATCGGATTTGAGGTCGGTCGCGTGCGGGGCGCTCTTCGAGGCCAGGGCCAGGCTCTGGTTGCCGGCCACGCCCAGCCCCGCGTAGTAACCGGTCGGCTTGACGCCGCAGCCTGCGAGAAGCAAGGCGATCGCAAGGACGGCGCGCTTGGTCGAGAGCATCGGCACGGGGGGTCCTTTCTCAAGGGCGAGGCCCGCCTTCGAGCCCACGGGAAAACCTATCCGGTTCTTAACCTAAGCTTATACTAGGTCGGTGCGGCGCACGGGGTCAAGCTCTTTATCATGAATTTAACGGAAACCCAACAATTCAGTTGCCGCCACGGCGCCAGCGAAACCCCGTTTCTTCGAGCGGCAATCGGCTGTCTTGCGGCCGCGATATGCTGTAAGCTCGCAGGCGACTCTCGATCGGAGGAATGGCCCTGCGTCTCGTCAACCTACAATCGGAGGTCACGGCGCCGTTTTTGGCGGCCGTGGCGAACTGTCTGACCCGGCACGCCGGAATCCCGGTAGACTTCGTGAACCATGGCGATTGGATAGAGCGCCGCGAAGCCCTCTTGCAGGGCGAGGCAGACCTGGCGCTTTGGTGCGGCCTGCCTTACGCCCTCGAGGCGGACCGCGCCGAGCCTCGCGTGGCCCTCGTGGCGACTCCGGTGATGGCCGCGGAGCGCTACGAGGGGGCTCCCGTTTATTTCTCGGACGTCGTCGTGAAGCGACAGGCTCGCTGGCGCCACTTCGTCGAGCTCGAAGGCGCCAGCTGGGCTTATAACGAGCCGAGTTCGCACTCCGGCTACTGGCTCACGCGCTACGAGCTGGCCCGCCGGAAGCTGCCCTCACCGTTCTTCGGCCGGGTGCTCGAAGCGGGAAGCCACATGGCGGCTATCGAGCTCGTGCGCCGCGGCGTCGTGGATGCCTCGGCGATCGACAGCTCCGTCCTCGAGCTCGCCAGGGCAGCCGATCCCGCTCTCGCGATGGAGCTGCGGGTGCTGGAGGCCTGGGGGCCCAGCCCGGCGCCACCGCTGGTGGCCTCGACACGTTTGCCGGCAGGGCAACTGCAACGGCTCACGCAGGCGCTCCTCGGGATGCATGCGTCCGCGGACGGCCGGGCCGCGCTGGCGGTCGGCCAGGTCGCCCGCTTCGCGGCGGTGACGGACGCGGACTACGATCGCCTTCGTCGCATGGCCGCCATCGGCGCCGGCGCCCACCTCATCGAGGCCTGAATCGCGCCACGGGCATGCGAGGCCGCGGCATGAGAGCCTGCTACAATGGGTTCCCTGGAATGTCGGCATTACGCCATCGGCGAGGTCCTGAATGACGCAAGATGAGATGGAATTGTTCAAGGGGTTGCCCGTCATCGCCTTCGCGTCTTCCGACGTCTGGCGGGATTGGCTGCACGACCACCATGCGACGTCGAAGGGCATCTGGCTGCGGATTTTCAAGGCCGGCAGCGGGCAACTCACGGTCACGTACGCCGAAGCCCTCGATGAAGCCCTTTGCTATGGTTGGATCGACAGTACGAAGAATTCATACGACGCCGACAGCTTCCTCCAGAGGTTCTCGCCTCGCAAAGCCCGCTCGCCTTGGTCGAAGGTCAATCGAGAGCATATCGCTCGACTGACGGAAGCAGGGAAGATACATGCGTCCGGCTTGGCAGCCGTCGAGGATGCCAAACGAAACGGGGAGTGGGAGGCCGCTTATGATTCCCAAAAGCGTTCGACCGTTCCCGAGGATTTCCAGACCTTGCTCGACGCTAATCCCGAAGCACGAGACTTCTTTCAGAGCTTGAACTCGGCCAACCGATACGCTTTTCTCTACCGAATCCAGAAGTGCAAGACCCCTGAGATGCGGGCCAAGAAAATCGCGTGGTCGCTCGATAAGCTTCTCAATCGCGAGAGCCTTCACTGAGTCCGGCCATGATCGTCGCCGCGCGCCCGATGCCCGCGAGTAGCCCACGGAAGATGTAGGCGTGTAGTGGGCTGATTCCCAGCCAGTAGGCCTCACCGGCCAGACCGCGGGCATGGAAGTAAGCCGTCTGCACGACGCGCGAGCGGCCGGGCTCGAGTTCTTCGAGCTCGAACTCGAGCCACGCGGTGCCCGGCAGCTTCATCTCGGCGCGAAGCAAGACGTAGAAGGGCCTGTCCACCGCTTCCACGCGCCAGAAGTTGACGGTGTCGCCCGGCAGCAGGTCTTGCGGATGCCGGCGGCCCCGACGGTAGCCGGGGCCGCCGACGAGCCGGTCGAGCCAGCCGCGCAGCCACCACAGCCACGAGGCATAATACCAGCCGACGTCGCCGCCGACCTGCGCGACGGCGCGGTAGGCCGTTTCGATGTCGACCGGCAGCACCTGCTCGCGGCGATCGCTGAAGGCCGTCTCATCGGGGCGCACCGGCGTGATGTAGCCCGGGTAGGCCTGGACGCGTGCAGGCCCGGGTGAACCGGACCAGCGGGACTGTACCGTCTGGGTCGCGATACGGACGAACGCCAGCCGGATCGCGTCGCGGTAGGACGTCTTCACGAGGGGAATACAGGCCTCGATCGCGCGGTTGTGCACGACGACCTCGTTGCGGAGGCTCTCCACCAGGGCCCGAATCAGCGGCACCGAAACCGACGTGAAAAGCGAGATCCAGGTCGACGAGAGCCGCGGGGTCAGCAACGGCACCGGAATGATCACGATGCGGCGCCCCATCTCCGCGGCGAGTTGCTCCAGCATCGCGCGGTACGTGAGCACGTCCGGCCCCCCCAGGTCGTAGTCCTGGCCCCAGCAATCCGGCACCGCGAGGATGCCCACCAGGTAGGCCAACACGTCGCGAATCGCGATCGGCTGGCAGCGCGTCGCCATCCAGCGTGGCACCACCATCAAGGGCAAGTTGCGCACCAGATCCACCATGATCTCGAACGAGGCGCTGCCCGCTCCGATCACGATCGCCGCGCGCAGGATCGTGACGCGCACTCCGCTTCCGCGCAGAATCCGCCCGACCTCCATCCGACTTCGCAGATGCGGCGACAGCGCCGCCGAGGTCTCGCCCAATCCGCCCAGGTAGATGATGTGGCGGACGCCGGCCTCGCGCGCCGCATGGGCGAAGTTGGCGGCCGCGAGGCGGTCCTTCGCCTCGAAGCTCCCCGTGGAGGCCATCGAGTGCAACAGGTAATAGCAGGTGTGGACGCTCTTCAGCGCGGCCGGCAGCGTCTCGGGCACGAGCGCATCGGCCTCCACCAGCTCGGCCGCATCCCAGCCGCGTCCACGCAGGCGCGAGGCGTCGCGTGACATCGCGCGCACCGCGTGACCTTGTGCGAGCAACAAGGGGACCAGTCGGCTGCCGATGTAGCCGCTCGCGCCCGTGACCAGGATTGTGCCCACGCCGACGGCGTCGCCCTGCTCCATGACGGCTCCCTCCGTCCGCCGACATCATAGCGCCTCATGGTCCCCGACGATGCAGGCCGGCAGGACCTCCCAGAGGCCGCCGGCCGTGAAGGATTCTCGAGGCGCTATTTTTGCAGGTCCCGTCGGGGCCTGGGCGGCAGCGGCACGAAGGCGCTCGTGCGCTGAACGTACTCCGCGTAGCCGGGGCGGCCCGCCATCTGGCGTTCGGTCAGCGCCACGCCGGAGACGCGGATCAGCACCCAGGACATCACGAGCGGGCTGACGATGGTCCAGGCGCCCGCGCCGGTCGCGGCCGCGATGAGATAGAGGCCCCACCATACGCAGAAATCGCCGAAATAGTTGGGATGGCGCGTGTAACGCCAAAGCCCGTGGTTCAGCACGTGCCCGCGATTCGCGGGGTTCGCCTTGAAGCGGGCCAGCTGGTAATCGCCGAGCGCCTCGCACAAGACGCCCAGCATCACCACGCCTGCGCCGAGGCCGTCGAGCCAGGTGAGGCCTGTGGGGCTCGCGAGCGATTGCGCGACCTGCACGGGCAAGGAGACCAGCCAGATCAGAGCGCCTTGCAGGCCGAACACCGCGAACAGGCTCCAGAGCGGGAAGCTGTCGCCACGTTCTTCTCGCATGGCCGTATAACGCTTGTCTTCCCCTCGGCCATGATTGCGCCAGTAGAGGTAGCCGGCCAGCCTGAGCCCCCACACGGCCACCAGCGCCAGCACGAGCCAGCGGCGCGGGGCCGCGCCGCCGCCCAGCGCGCAGCCGATGATCGCCACCATCACGAAACCGGCGCCCCAGAAGATGTCCACGATGCTCGCGTCGCGGAGCTTGAGGCTCAGCAGCCAAAGCACGAAAAGGGCCAGCGCGAGCGCCGCCGCGCTCACGGCGGCCACCGCCGAATTCGGCAGAGCGGCAAGCAGTGTGGCGTTCATCGGCACGGCGCCGAGGGGTGTGGTCGATTCGGCCTCATTGCGATAGCCTAAGCCGATTTGCCCTCGCTTTTCAAGTCCGGCGGGCTGCTCTGCGATCCGGCGGGGACGTAGGTCAGTCTGACCGTATCATCTCCGATGCGTTCGGAGCCGACGAGGCGGAGCGGCGATCGGGCGCGAATGAAATACGGCTTGCCAAGGCCCAGCACGAAGGGCCGGAAGTAGAGCTGGTACGCGTCGATGAGGCCGAGGTCGGTCAAGGTTCCGGCCAACTCGGGTCCTTCGACCTCGATGTCGCCCTCGACATCCGCTTTCAGCCGGCGCACGAAGGTCTCGAGGTCGTCACCGACCAGCGTGGCATTGGGGCCGACGGACTTCAGCGAACGGGAAACGACCCACTTCGGCAGCGCTCGCCAGGCCGCCGCGAAGTCGTGATCGTCCGTCTGCCATTCCGGGCGATCCTCGTCCCAGTAGCGCATGAGCTCGTAAATGCGGCGGCCGTAAAGGCTGCCGGCCAGGCCGCGGGCGCGCTCCGTGAAGTGGCGAAACAGCGTCGCATCGGGCCGCGGCATCACGAGCGTTCCCGCCACGTCGTCGACATAGCCGTCGAGGGATTGCGACATTCCGAACACGAGCTTGCCCATGCCATCCTCCGAATGCGGACCTGCTCTTGGCAGCCCCTGGAGCGAATTCCGCCGTGCGCATTCCGGTCGACTAATACGCGCCCTTGATGACGAAGTACGATCCGCGAATCACGCCGGCGAGCTTGGACTTCTGCCTCGCGAACTTGAATTTTCCCAGCTCGGCGGGCACTTCCATGCCTTCCGAGAGCTTCAATCCGACCGCGCGCTTGCCGGCCTCGTCGAGCGTGTACATCACGTTGATCGAGAGTCCGTCCTCGTAGAAGACGTAGGTGAATTGGATGTTTTCGACCTGAAAGCGGGACGTTTCGAGGGGTTTGGCGCTCAGGACGATGTTCCGCTCTTCCTTGAAAATCCGGTTGACGTAGTCCAGCAGTTCTTGACTCTCGCTTGCCGGGGTCACGGTGAAATCGTGGTCGTACTTATTCTTGAAGTAGCGGGCTTCGTTGGCACGCAGCCCCGCGAGGGCCGTCGCGACCGGGGAAGACCCGAGGCCTTCCGTCGTGACGTTCACAAAATCAACCACTTTGGGCATCGCCTTCCCTCCTCGTTTCATCGACGCGTCTTCAGATATACCGTTCCCGATCCCACTTCGGCTGTGAGGCGTGTCAGGTATCGCAGCAAGGCCATCATCAGAAACGCGTTGCGACCTCGGCCGTCGGCGAGAGTCCGCCGGGCGGACTTTATGTTTGACGTAGTACGTTTCACGTACTAAAGTGGAGCCATGGCGATCGTGAGCTACCGGGATCGAGACGCCGAAGGATTGTCGGCAACGGGCACTTCCAGAAGATATGCGGCCTTCGCGCGAATCGCACTTCGAAAGCTCCGCATGTTGGAAGCGGCGACCTCGCTGCAAGATCTCCGCTCTCCACCCGGAAATCACTTGGAAGCTTTGGCTGGCGATCGCATCGGCCAGCACGCGATTCGCATCAACCAGCAATTCCGAATCTGCTTCCGCTGGAGCGAAGCCGGTGCCTCGGATGTGGAGATCGTGGATTACCATTAGGGGGTGCTCATGTCTCGCTCAGCCGCCGTACATCCTGGTGAGATTCTGCTCGAGGAGTTCTTGAAGCCGCTCGGGATTTCTCCGACGCGCTTGGCGCTCGAGTTGCGTGTGCCCGCCAATCGCATTCTGGCCATTGTCCACGGCGAACGCTCGGTCACCGCCGACACGGCCCTTCGTCTCGCACGGGCGTTCAACACCTCGGCGCAGTTTTGGTTGAACCTGCAAATGCGCTACGACCTCGATATGGTCGAGGAGGCCGTCACAAGCCGAATCGAATCCGAGGTCAGGCCGCTCATATCCGCGTGAACCCCACGAAACGTGTAAATGCCGCCGGAGCAAGGCCACACGGGGCATCTTCAGCCGGGAGGGTTGAAGCCACGGGAAAGGATCAATTGATGCAGGGATTCTCCACGGCGCGCTTGCCGCGCTTGTACGAGGCGCTGCGCGGCTACGTCGAACGCGGCGAAGTCGCCGGCGTGTCGATCGCGCTCCATCGCCGCGGCGAGGTGTTCGCCGCGTCGTTCGGATTGCGCGATCGCGAACGCCGAACCCCGATGGAGCGCGATACCCTGGTGCGCATCGCCTCGATGACGAAGCCGATTCTGGCCGTGGCCGCGCTGAGCCTCGTCGAGGAGGGGCGCCTGCGGCTGGACGAACCCGTCACCCGATGGCTGCCGGAACTCGCGGATCGTCGGGTCCTGCGGGCGATCGATTCCCCGCTGGACGACACGGTGCCGGCGCGCCGCGCGATCACGCTGCGCGATTTGCTCACGCTGCGGTTGGGAATCGGCATGTTGATGGCGCCGCCGGGCACCTATCTGATACAGGCGGCGATCGCCG
>DATNPP010000664.1:0-11967 GCA_036703175.1 Oscillatoriaceae cyanobacterium | reverse complement strand
CTACGTCTCGATCTTTCCGGACATGTACCAGTGGAACTACAACTACCGTGGCGTCATCTCGCGGCTGGCGCGCCTCGCGGGCGTTAACGAGCGCATCGATTGGGCCAAGGTCAACAACGCGATCCGCTGGCACTCGGGCTTCGTGGTGAACGTGGCGCGCGCGGTGTCGGCGCCCAAGCCCGTCCACAAGCCCGCGGCGCGACCGAAGCCGAAGCCGATCCACACGCCGAAGCCCACGCCCGTGCCCGTCGAGACGCCCGTCGCGACCGTGACCGTGCCGGTCGCGCCCACCGAGACGCCGGCCTCGCCCTCGTCCTGGTTCGACCGGGACGCCAGCCCGAGCCAGTAATCCCCCCGTCAACCGAGCGGATCACAGCGCGCCGAGCGGTCTGTTGCTACAATGGCAGCCGACCCATGGGAGACCCGCATGTTCGAGTTCGACACCCCCGCTCCACAGCCCTCGGCGCCGGCGATCGCCGTGGAGGACCTCTACAAGCGCTACGGTGACTTCACGGCCGTCGACGGCGTCAGCTTCACGGTAGAAGAGGGCGACTTCTTCGCCTTTCTCGGCCCCAACGGCGCGGGCAAGACCACCACGATCAACGCGATCGTGGGCCTCGTGAACTACCAGCACGGCGCGATTCGGCTCTTCGGGCAAGACGTGCTCACGGACTACCGCCAGGCGCGCGCCTACGTGGGCCTGGCGCCGCAGGAGTACAACTTCGACCGCTACCTCACGATCGAGGAGGTGCTGACGTTTCACGCCGGCTACTTCGGCATTCCGCTCGACGTCGCCAAGCCGCGCGCGCGCCAGCTGCTGCAGCGCTTCGAGCTGTGGGACAAGCGCGACAAGGACTTCACCAAGCTCTCGGGCGGCATGAAGCGCCGCTTGACCCTCGCGCGGGCGCTGATCCACTCGCCGCGCATTCTGATTCTCGACGAGCCCACCTCGGGCGTCGACCTCGAGCTGCGCCTGGAGCTGTGGGACTTTCTGCGCGCGCTCAATCGCCAGGGCATGACGATCTTCCTCACGACGCACTACCTCGAGGAGGCCGAGCAGCTCTGCAATCGCATCGGCATCATCAACCACGGCAAGCTCGTGACGGTCGAGCCGAAAGAAGCGCTCATGACGCGTCTGAGCCAGGAGCAATTCGAGGTGCAGCTCGAAGGCCCGCTGACCGAGCTGCCCGCCTTGCTGGACGACTTCCGGGTGACGCGCGAGCTCGACGGCCGTCGGCTCGTCTTCCACAACACCTCGGCCCGCGAGGCGCCGCGCATTCTGCGCGCGCTCGAGATGCGCGGCTGCCAGATTACGGATTTCAACCTGCATCGCAAGAATCTGCAGGACATCTTTCTCGAGCTCACGGGGAAAGCGGAGTCATGAACAACTCGATCGGATTCCAATCGCTGGTACGGCGCGAGCTCAAGCGGACCTTCTCGATCATCAACCAGGTGATCTGGCCGCCTATCGTCTCGACGCTGCTCTACGTGGTCATCATCGGCCTCTCGCTGGGCTCGCGCATTCAAAACACCTCGGGCGTGCCGTACCTGACCTTCCTGATCCCCGGCCTGGTGGCCCTCACGGTGATCGAGAGCTCCTACGGCGAGAGCTCGGCCAGTCTGTTCCAGCACCGCTTCATGGGCAGCATTCAGGAGCTGTTGACCGCACCGTTGTCCTACCTGGAGCTGGTGGGCGGCTTCGTGGTGGGCAGCCTGGTGCGCGCCTATCTGCTCGGCAACCTGTTGATGCTGTTCCTGCCGGTCTTCGCGCACCGCTGGCCGGCGCACTGGGTGCTGTACTTCGTGACGATGGCGCTCATCTCGGTGCTGTTCTCGTGCGTCGGGCTGATCATGGGCCTGGTCGCGGAGAAGTGGGACGAAATCGCGATTCCGCAGACCTTCATCTTCATGCCGCTGATCTGGATCGGCGGCACCTTCTCGCCGCTGTCGCTGTTGCCGCCGGTGATCCAGCCGATCGCCCGCATCAATCCGATCTTCTACCTGGTGGACTGCTTCCGCTTCGCGCTACTGGGCATCAGCGAGACCCCG
The DNA here is from genome assembly GCA_036703175.1 of Oscillatoriaceae cyanobacterium. Taxonomy (GTDB): domain Bacteria; phylum Cyanobacteriota; class Sericytochromatia; order S15B-MN24; family JAQBPE01; genus DATNPP01. The sequence goes on along the minus strand of DATNPP010000664.1, from coordinate 9,918 downwards.
ATCTGGCTCTCACTGCCCGTCACCTGCGCCCTGACAGCCGCCGCGGCCTTCGTGGTGCTCTGGATGTTCCGCCGCGGCTACAAACTCCGCGCCTAATCGTTCTGGAGAATGTGCCATGCCCCCCTCCTCCCTCGTGGACGGGCCGACGAAGTCGGAGGGAACCCGGCGGGGCCGGTGGCGCGCAGCGCCGGAAGAGGGGCTTCCTTGCGGCGCCGAGCGCCGGATAAGGAGGCCCCTCCATCGGCCTGACGGCCACTTCCTCCACGAGGGAGGAAGAGGGCATTGCACGCTTACAACACAGTAAGAGAAGCGGCCTAGTGTCCCTGATCCGGGCAGGCGGGACCGGTCGCGGTATCCGTGCACGACGCGGTCGCCGTCGGCGTCGCGGTCGGCTCGGCCGTCGCCGTCGCGGGCGGCGCGGTGATGATCGGGGCCGGCGTGGGCTTCCAGCCGCGCAACAGCGCGGGGGAGAGCGAGTAGACGGCCACCTTGACCGGATAGTTGTCGTCCATGAAATGGCTGAACGCATACGCGTTCAGATCCCCGTCGGTCTGCTGCACCACCCGCTTGTCGTCGTTCGTGGTCATGAACGCCTTAACCACCTGCGCCGTCTGCACCACGCTGGTCTCGCTCAGATTGCCGAGCGGCACGTAGTGATTGGCGTCCGCATAGCGCAACTCGTCTGCCAGATAGGTCGTGGCCGGATCGAGCACCACGGAGTAGTCCTGGCTCTGCTGCGGCGCCGCCGTGCAGGCTCGGAAGCGCAGGCCGTGGATGTCGGCCTCGATGTAGATGCGCGGCCGCGAAGGCGCCAGATCGGACAGAATGAAGTGGCCCTGGCCGTCGATGTCCACCGCATCGCCGAGCGCCACGCCGTTCGCGTCGAAAGCCTGCGCCTTCGAGCCCGCCACGCTGCTGACGCCCACCCATTGCAGCTCTTCGGGCGTCGTGGCCACGGTGCCGAGTATGCGGCCATGGTTGGCGACCGAGGTGGCGTTGAGATCGCTCACCTGGTTGATCGTCACGTCCTTGGGGCGCGTCAGCGGGGTCGACAGGCTACAGCCCACGAGCCCGGTGATCAGCAGCATGCCCCATGGAATTCGCCTGGCGCGGGCCCCATGCATGGCGTGGAAATCCTCCGTGATCCCAACAACGGCGTGGAACGCCGACCAAGGGGATTATACCCTCGGCACGCCGTTTTCTGCGGTGACGGCGCTTACTGGCAGATCGGCTTGCCATGCCGGAAGTGGCCTGGTATGATGCAACCCTGCGTTCGGCGGCATAGCCAAGTGGTAAGGCAGAGCTCTGCAAAAGCTCCACCCCCAGTTCGAGTCTGGGTGCCGCCTCTCCGGGCGTATAGCTCAGTTGGTTAGAGCGCCACGTTGACATCGTGGAGGCCACTGGTTCGAGTCCAGTTATGCCCACTTAACTGGCGCTTCCGGGTTTTTGCCCCCGGAAGCGCCTTTTTCTTCGAAGATATGCTTGGCTGCGTAAGCCAGGAGGTCGAAGGGTTTCCGGTATTCCGGCTCGATATTTTCGCCGCGCAAAAAGCAGTTCGATAGGACATGATGGAGCAGCTCTCGTTGCTCATGGGGCGTTTGCTGGATAAAGAGGCTGTGGGCCGATCGTGCGAGTTCTAGAGTTTCCCGGGCCAACGCGTGGAATCGCTCGTCGGCCACCTGATGGGATTCGATCTCCAGTTCGGCACGACGGATCTGCTTCTTCCAGTCCTCGGATTTCGTGCGCCAGAACGCCTCGTCGACCTGACCGTCGAGCTTGTCCATGTACATCTGCTCAAGGCGGGCCTTGTTTCGAGCGATCTCCTCACGTAGCCGGCTGACCTCCGCCTCGTGATAGGCCTGTTCTTCCAGGCTGCTCTCGTTCAGGGCCTCCTGGATCCAGGCCACGACGGTTTCATCCAGCTCGATCGCCTTGAGGACGTCGGCGAACTGCGCGCACAGGTGCTTCTCCGGCACAAGCTTCGGCTTCTCGCAGCCACCGCGGCCGTTGGTGCAGTGGTAGTAGACATACTTTTCCTTCTTGATCTCCGCCGTAATCGTGCAGCCGCAATTGGCGCACTTCAGGAACTGCCCGAAGGCGAACTGGCGCTCCTGGTAGTCGCCGGGGCCTTTCCCCGAGAGAAGATCCTGGACGCGATCGAACGTATGGCGTGAAATCAAGGGCTGGTGGTTGCCGCGGTGCAGCTTGCCGCGCCAGCGGAACTCGCCGTAGTAGAACGGGTTTTTGAGCATCAGCTCGATGGAGCTGCGCGGCGGGGCCTTGCCGGTCCCGCGCTGCGTGAAGCCCATGTCGATCATCATCCTGCGGATGTCCGTGATCGAGTAGTCGCCGGTGGCGTACTGCTCGAAGGCCTGGCGAACGATATGCCCGCGGTCCGGATCGACGACGATGCGCTTGAGGTTCTTGTCGTTGAGGTAGCCCGTGGGCGCCTTGACCGGAAAATCGCCGCCCTCGGCTTTCTCGAGCATGCCCTTGGTGACTTCCTCGGAGAGGTTGTCGATGTAGTTTTTGGCCATCAGGACCTTGAAGCCATGGACGAGCTTCTGGTGCGACCGCGAATGCTCATTGAGCACCTCGCCTTCCTTGACGAGGTGGATCTCGAGCGGCAGCTTGTCGAGGTCGCAGTAATCCGTAAAGTTGCGATAAAGGCGATCGGTCTTCTCGACCAGCACATGGCGCGCTTCGGGATGCTCGCTCAAATACTCGAGCATCGCCTTGAAGCTCTTGCGGCCGCTCTTCTTGGCCGTCTCCACGTCCTCGAAGACGGCGGCGACCGTGATACCCTCCTTGGCGGCATAGGCTTCGAGCAGCTTGCGCTGGGCGGGAATCGAGAATCCTTCCAGCTCTTGCTCCTTGCTCGAAACGCGCAGGTAGAGCACCCCCATGCGCCGGGGCGCTTCGGGCTCTTTCTGGGGCTTGGACGACTTGGCGTACGAGTAGCGCATTCCGTGGCCTCCTAACCTCAGTCTTCGGTCTCTCTCGGTGCCGGGAGCGCTCCGTCGTAGAGCCTTTCGAGGAGCATTTTCGCGAGCGCGAGATCGTCCGGCGAGAGATCGTCGGCGATCAGCTTGAGAATCAGCTGCAGGTTCTGCGAGCGCCTGGCCGTGTTGTGGTAGATCGCCGCCGCGAGATCCTGCTCGCCCGGCGCGAGCTTGGAGAGCCCCTTCCCCCTGGTGCCCGCGCTCATCGCGCCGGTGACGTCGGCCTTGCCGTTGGCGACCCTGCGGACGACCGTCGGCGCGAAGGAGCCCGCAATCACGAGCTGCAAGAAGTTCAGCAGGGCACCCGGCGTTTCGTCGCGCAGGTGGAGCCCCTTCGAAAGCTTGATCAGGGTCTCGGTGCGCGGGGGATTCTTCAGGCGCCCGGACTCGAGCATGCCGACCCAGGCCAGGCTGAGCCCCGTGCGATCGGCGACGTCTTGCTGGCGCCATCCGAGATGGCGCCGGCGCGCCTGCACGAACGTCTTCAAGCGGTCGACCGCATTTTTTTCGACCTGAGCCACTCCACCCTCCGAGCCTCGCACGCAACATCCCTATATTACATGCAGGGCCTCGTTGCTGTAAACAACGACGAGCAATGGTTTGCGATCTCATTAACTACGCATTGAAGTTCACATGAACCGTATAGAAGCCCTCACCATCGAAACGTGGCAGCCCTTGTCGCCCACCCCGCTCGACGAGCGGGAGGCGCAGGAGATCGTCGCGAACATGGTGGGCTTCATGCAGATCCTCCGCCGCTGGCGCGATCGTCGCGACGAACAGCGAGGGCCGGGCGCTTGAAGAAAGGAGAGGCCAGGAATGCAAAATAACCAGGATGCCGCGGCGTTGAACGCTGCGGGCGTCTCGCCGCCTTCCCTTGAAGCCGGCGACCTTGCCCAGGTCGAAGCAGGGACGGATGCTCCGCCGATCGGCAATCAAGGCATCCTGCCGCCGTCCGGCATCGACCTCGACGATCTCGAAGGCGCCCGCAAGGATCAAGCCACCTATCTCGTTGCGCTGGCTCTGACCTCGGGCGCCCGCTTCTTCTACACGAGCGCCGGCGAGCCCTTCGCCGTCGTGCCGAATGGAACTGGGCGCCGGGTCGTGCTGTTGGATGATCCTGCAGCCGCCGAGTGGCTGACCCACCTCTATTACGATCGTTACGGCCGGGTTCCGGGGCGGGGGCGCGTGCGCGGCGCCGTGGAGTTGCTGGCTGGACTGGTCAAGCGCCGTGGCACGGAGTGCGCCCTGCACCTGCGCGTGGCCCCCCGCGCATCGGGCGGCTTCGTGCTGGACCTCGGCGGGAAGGATTTGGCCGCCGTCGTGGTCGACGCTCAGGGCTGGCGCATCGAGGCCGACAGCGGGACCTGTTTCTCGCGGCCGATGACCTCGCGGGCGCTCCCGAATCCGCGCTCCGGCGGCGATCTTCGCCTCCTCTGGCAGCTCTTGCCATTGCCCGACGACGATCGTTTGTTGGTGTTGGCCTGGCTCATCGCCGCTCTCTTGGGCGAGGCCCCCTTCCCGATTCTTCTGCTGACCGGCGAGCAAGGGTCGGGCAAGTCGGTGACGGCGCGGATGCTCAAGGGCCTCATCGATCCGGCCGAGCTGGATCTTCGAGCCGAGCCCAAGAATATTCAGGACCTGGTCGTGGGCGCTCGCCATGCCCACGTGCTGGCGCTCGACAACCTCTCGAGCATCTCGATCGCCTTGTCCGACGGTCTATGCCGCATGTCGACCGGCGGCGGCTTCGCCACGCGCACGCTCTTCACCACGGCTGATGAGACGATCATCTCCGTCGCACGGCCGGTGCTCGTCACGGGCATCGACGAGCTGTTCACGCGCGCCGATCTGCTCGACCGCACGTTGCTGATCGCGCTCCCGCCGATCGCGCCCGGCGTGCGCCAGCCCGAAGCCGAGTTGCGCCGTCGATTCCATGATCAACATGGCCTTTTGCTCGGCGCGCTGCTCGACGTCGCTTCCCGCGCGGTGGCGGAATTGCCGGGCATCGAGCTGACGGCCGCGCCGCGCATGGCCGACTTCGCCCGGCTGGGCGTCGCCGTCGAGCGTGCCGTCGGCCTCCCGGATGGCACCTTCCTCGCGGCATACGAGTCGAACCGTCTCGCGGCCCATGCCGTGGCGCTCGAGAGCGCGCCGGTGGCCGCGGGCCTCGAGAAGCTGCTCGCCGAGAACGGTGGCAACTGGCAGGGCACCGCGAGCGAATTGCTCGAGTTGCTGGCCCTGTACGTTCCCGAGCGGGCGCGGCGGGCGATGCCCGTCATGCCCAAGAACCTGAGCGATATCCTCCGCCGCCTGACGCCCAATTTGCGTGCTGTGGGCATCGAGGTCGAGTTCAAGCGTCTGGGCGACCAGATGCGTACCCGCCAGATCCGGATCGAGAAGCGCTCGTGAGCCGCTGCGTCCATGCGTCCAGGCTCGGACGCAGCGGACGCACGGACGCAGGAATTTCGTAACCCAACGCTTTCAAAAAGGAGTGCCTCATGTCTGAGCAGCAAGATCGCCCCATCTGGGCCCGGGGCCTGGACGATCGCACCTACGACCTCGCGCTTCGCGGGCAGTTCGCCGTCGTGGCCGCCGCTGAGTACGCCGGCGTCAGCGACAAGACGATCCGCAAATTGATCAACACCGGAGCGCTCGAGGCCAAGCGCATCGGCAACGGATTCCGCATCCAGAAATCATCACTCGATGCCTATTTCGGGCTCTCGTAGGCCGAAGATGCAGGCATTCACCGGGGTCTTCGGGGATTGCCACTTTCAGGCGCCGGATCCCCGCATGTTCGCTCGCATTCACGGTGATTTCGCGTGGGCCTGGAAACGAGTTTCCGCGAACTTCCACCCGAGGGCGAGAAGTTTCCACTCCAGGCTGCTCGAAGGCGTCCTCTGGCCCGGAATTCACGGCAAGCCAGGACGTGTTCCACTGCTTGATCTCCCCATGAAATCCGTGAAATTGGCGCTCCGGGCGGACCTCATCGGTGAAGCGGCCTGGAACGCATAGGTTAAGTAAAGATTAAAAAACGTGGGAATTTGCGCCATATAACTCTAGGGAAAGTATTGCACTTTTAAGAAGGAGGTTTTCAAATGTCCTCTGGTTCCGACCCGATCGTCGCGAGCGGCTCGCAGGCCGCACGCGGGATCGTCGCACCGATGCCCAGCGTCGCCGCGCTGGTCGAATGGGCGCGACGGAATGTTCCCAAGCGCGCCTACAAGTTCGAGCTTGCCGTGAAGCGCGTCTTGCCGTACGTGGCCCCCGGGGGCACGGACGGGAGCGACCTCGTGCATCTCGCCGAGGCCATTCCGGCCGAGCGCCTGTTCGTCTGCCTCGACAAGAAGAAGAAGGGAGCCTGGGCGCCGGATTTGGTGGAGACTCATCCGGAATTTGCCACCCAGCAAACGCTAGCGAAGGAGTACCGCAAGGCCTTCGTCGCCGTGCTCGATCAGGCGGTCAAGAAGCGCTTCTTGCATGCCGCCGCCCTCGGGGTCGCGCAAGCCTGGCAAGATGCGCGCCAGGCGCTCGACGACAGCGGACTGCCCTACAACGTGACGCGCCTGCAGGCGTTGCTCGACGCCGGGCAGACCTCGTTTTTCGGCACGTCGCTCGTCGACAAGGCGCCGCAGACGATCGCCACCATGTTCCGCACGGTGCTCGACGGCTTCAACGTCATGGGACGCTTCATGTCGGAAAGGGGGATCGGCTCTCCGGAGGAGGTGCTTCAGGAGCACCTGTACGGCCCCCCGGACGCCTTCTACAGTCATCAGCGCGGGATCAACGCCACCGCCATGACCACCGCCTACTACCGCGTCCGCGTGGCCTGGAACATTCTCGGACAGTTGCCTCCCTTTCCCAAGCTCGTTCCCTGGCCGGAGCCCTCGCTCGAAAACCAGATCGCCCTCGAAGACGAGGAGTGCCATCCGCGCATTCTCGAACTCATCGATCAGATTGACAAGGCGCTTTCCGAAATGGCCGAAGACACCCGAATCGGCATCTCCCGCCACTTGAAGCGCTTCTTTGGCTGGCTGGCCAAGGTCAGGGGAATGGACCTGGAAGCCCTTTGCGCAACGATCGCCTGCGCCGAGGACCTAGCATGGCTCTTCTTGGCGGGCCACCCGGCGCCCGATCGCGGGCGTGAGCCCTCGCGCGAGACGGAGCTTGCGAAGATCTTCGCGGACGAGCGTTACCGTGAAACCTTGCTGCAGGGCATCATGCGCAGCAACCGCTGTCACGAGGCGCAGATGCCCTGCCGCCGCAACCCCGTCCTGTCCCTCTACGTGGAGTGGTACGCCACCGAGCGCAACAGCCCGTCGAGCGCGGAGGTGTTCACCAAGTACATGAAGATCGTCGCACGGCGCTTTCTGCGCATCCATAAATCGCAACTGGACTGGTTCTCCGAGCTTTACGACTACGTCATGAAGAAAAAGACGGCGAAGCCGGCCAGCGCGAAGGCCCAGCGCAAGGAAGCGGCGGGCGACGATCACGAGCTGTGGCTCAAGCTGGTGGCCGCGCGCCCGAGGCTCAAGATCCATCTGGACAAGCTCAAGCAAAAGTGGAAGGCGAGCGAAGATCCCGAAGATGCCATTCACTGGGCCATCGCCCAGCGCAACGATCTCATGGTCGGTCTGTTGCTTGGCTTGCAACTCCGCTCGAAAAATATCCATAAGATGCAGTTCCGCATCGATCTTTTCCCGAAAGTCTACAAGGTTTCGATCCCGCCAAACAAGGCCAAGGCCGGCAAGCGTATCCTGCGCAATTTCCCGGCCGCCGGTCCCCTGGCGGATCTTCGCTCCGATCTCGACATCTATCTCAGCGAAGCCCGCCCGATCCTCCTGGCTGGGCGCCAGGACAGCCCTTACGTTTTCATCGGTCACCCGCAGCGCCAGTCTTCTCGAGATGACGACGGCCATATCAAGATCGGCAAGGGCATGCTGGCGAAGGTCCTTCAGGACGTCTCGAATGAATTCTTCGCGGATCTCCTCCCGGAGGGGCTGGATCTCCTCAGCCCCCACCTCACCCGCGACGTGCTCACCAATTACGCCCGCCGCCTGGAGAACGGGAACCTGATCGCCAGCCAGTCACTCGCGAACACGCTCCAAGTGATGGATAACCATTACTACACCGCTAGTCGTTCCCGTGACGACGATGCCCTGGAGTTCCTGGAGAACCTGGATACTCACGTCAAGCCCGGCGGGCGCGCCGACCTGGCTAAAAGTCGCAAGCAGTTCGGCGATCTGGTCGTAAAGAAGTTCCCCGAATGGGCGACGAAGGCCAACGTCAACGCGCTGCTGCAGATCTTCGATCGCTGCCGCTGAGCCAAGGAGGTCTTACACCGTCTCATCCGCGCAATCAGGTTCGCACGACACCTCGGGCAAGTGCCCGACACGGCTGAGAGCCGTGCAACGACCCTCGAACCCCATTTAGGCCCCGACGCTCACGACGAGCGCCGGGGCCTTCTTTCGTCCGGAGGTGCCATGGCACGCATTCTGCCGCCGATACGGTTCTCGGCATCGGCTTTTCGGGATTATCGCCGGTGCGCGTATCGCGACGCGCGTAGCTGCTTGTTGCCCCTCGAGTCCAGGGAGCGCCGGGCGGTGCGGGCGCTCGGCGTCGACACCGGCATTCCGCATTCGCCCGCAGCGCCATCGGTGCGGGCGACGGCCTTTCGGGGCCATTCTCGCTCGACGACTATCAAAGGAGGGCCAATGTGATCGTCACATTTGACGACGTGGCGCGAAGCGTCACGATCGATCCCGAGAACGGCACGGCACCATTCGAATTGACTGCCGAAAGCTTCGCGGTGATCTGCTACTTCGACGACGTCAGCGCCGGCGCCGTCGTTCGAGGCCATGGCATCGATCTGAGCATATATCCCCCGCCAGCGGCCGGCTCGCTCGATTTGAGCGAGAGCGAGCCGGGCCGCTGGAGGCTGTCCGTCGAACAGCCCACTGAATAGCAAGCCACGCCCCGCTGCACATCCGCAGCGGGGCTCATTCTTTGGAGGAGCCGATGGTCGACAAAACTCCGTTTCGCCTCTCGCTGCCCGCGCTCACGGCCTACGTGGCGTGCGCGCAACGCTTCGCGCTCGAGCATATCGAAAAGGTCCCCGAACACGAGCGCGCCCTGGATCCGGTCCTCGGGATCGATTCTGCCATCCGCCTGGCGATCCTTCGTTTCTTCAGGCACGGTGGCCTGGCGGCGCGCTCGCTCGCCGATCTCCTCGACGGACTGGGGCGGCACTGGCCCGCTCGATCGATGTTTGCGGACGACGATGGTTGTCACGATGCTTTCCAGCACGCCCAAGGCCTGCTCGAGAGCTTCTATCGCCATCCGTACCCCGAAGGGGTCGCACACGAGGTGGATTTCGATCGTTTTGCGGCCTGGCCGGAGGCCAAGGGCGGCGTGCTACTTTCCGGCTACCTCGATCGCACCGTGCTGCTGCAAGACGGCACGATCGAGGTGCTGATTTACAAGACCCGTGACTTCCCGCGCAAGGGCACGACACTGGAGCCCAGCATCGAGGCGCTTGGTTACTACAGCCTGGCTGATGCCGTTTATGGGCAATGGGCAACGGGTGAAGTGCGCCTCACGTACGTCAATCTCGACGGGATGGTGGCCGCGACGCTCGAGATCGAGCGTGGGAAATTCGATCGCCGATGGCGATTGCTCCAGCCGACCCTTGACGGGCTCCGGCGCGATCGCCGCCATTTCGAGCGCGGCTTGATGCTCCACGAGGCCTTCCCCATGAACAGGGGCCCTCGGTGCGCCGGCTGCTCGATGCGCCGGCACTGCGATCGCACCCTGGAGTGGCACAGGGAGACGTTTCTCGGCGAGGGGACGGGGGACGTCCCCGAGTATTGAATCCCTGCGTCTGCAGGCGATCGCGCCGAGCGCGATCGCCTGAAGGGCTTTC
>DATNPP010000650.1:0-1510 GCA_036703175.1 Oscillatoriaceae cyanobacterium | reverse complement strand
GCGCCCTCGCCAATCGCGCGATGTTGATCGTCATCAGCTCGGCGATCGGCCGCGGGCCGGCCACCGCCGAGCCCACGGCGACGCCGACGATCTCGGACTCGGTGATCGGCGTGTCGCGCACGCGCTCGGCTCCGAACTCGTTGATCAGGTCCTTGGTCACGGCGTAGGTGCCGCCGTAAGCGGCGATGTTCTCGCCCAGCAGCCAGACCCGGTCGTCGCGGCGCATCTCCTCGGCGAGCGCCTGGCGCAGCGCCTCGCGATAGGTGATCACAGGCATCAGCGCGACTCCTCGATCGGGGCGGCGTAGACGTCGTCGAAGAGCGAAGAAGGCGGCGGCTCGGGGCTGTCGAGCGCGAATTTGGCGGCCCTTTCGACGCGTTCGAGGGCCTCGCGATCGAGCGCGTCCGCCTCGCCCTGCTTCAGCACCCCCTCCCTTTCCAACCGCTCGCGGTAGGTCACGATCGGATCGCGCTGCTTCCAGAACTCGACCTCGGACTTGGCCCGATAGAGCTCGGGGTCGGCCATCGAGTGGCCGCGGTAGCGGTAGGTCATCGCCTCGAGAAAGTAAGGGCCCTTGCCCGCGCGGCAATGCGCCACGGCCTCCGCCATCTCGGCATACACCGCCTCGACGTCCATGCCGTCCACGCGCACGGTCGTGACGTCGTAGGCGAGCGCCTTGCGGCAGAGCTGGGTCACGGCCGTGTCCATGGCGATCGGCGTGCCCATGCCGTAGAGGTTGTTCTCGCACACGAAGATGACGGGCAGCTTCCAGAGCGAGGCCAGGTTCATGGCCTCGTGGAACTCGCCGATGTCGGTGGCCGCGTCGCCGAAAAAGCAGCTCGTGATGAGCCCGTCGCACGTGTAGACGTGCTTGTGCGCGAGGCCGGTCGCGAGCGGCAGATGCCCGCCGACGATCGCATAGCCGCCCCACATCTTCTTCGTGACGTCCGCGACGTGCATCGAGCCGCCGCGGCCATGCGACTCGCCCGTTTGCTTGCCGCAGAGCTCGGCCATCACCCGGCCGGAGTCCAAGCCCCGCACCAGCGCGTGGGCGTGGTCGCGGTAGTGCGTGATCACGTCGTCGTCGGCGCCGAGCGCGTTGATCGCGCCGACGGCGATCGCCTCCTCGCCGATGTAGAGATGCAGAAAGCCGCCGATCTCGGCGAGCGCGTACAGCTCCGCGGCCTTCTCCTCGAAGTGGCGGACGAGCAGCATCTGGCGCAGCATGTGGCGCTTCAATTCGTCGTTGAGGGGTGTGCTGGACATGGCCACCTCCCGGTCGAAGATCGATCGACCGGGCCACTATAGCACGCCAAAAAACCGGCCATGCCCGGCAATCCTGCCGACAGGCTTCGTGCCGATCGCCCAGCGATTCGGACGCGTCCGCCCCCCGGGCGCCGGTATGGCGCCCGTCTGCTGGCGATCAGGGTATAATGCGTGCGCACGCCTCCTGCTTTCTCCAGAATCGAGCGCCCCATGACCAAGACGATCCCCCTGGCCGACGGCCGCG
>DATNPP010000649.1:0-2107 GCA_036703175.1 Oscillatoriaceae cyanobacterium | reverse complement strand
GAGGCCTCGACCAGCCGCGATCGGCAATAGCTGTAATAGAGATTGCGCGCGACGGTGAACAGCCAGCGATCGATCTGCGTGTCCTCTCGCAGCCCGCCGCACCGTGAGCTCTTCGGTATGGCCGTCAGTCTGCTACCGCTCATCGTCGCCGCCTTCTACATGCTTCGGCCGACCGAACGTCTCCTCGAACTGCTCCGTCCGCTGTCGCTCGCCACGATCTTCGCGGCCGGCAACACTTTGCTGTCCGGCGTGGCTGCCGCGCTGCGGCGACTGCCGAGCCTGAGCACGCCCGCTGGCTACGACATCCTCGCGCACGGCCTTTCCGAATCGGTCACGCCCGCATTCGTCGCGTGCGGATTCCTGGCGATTGCGTGGCTATTCGTCGCGGTCGGCATGCATCGGCGGACGTAGCGAGGGCGGCCACGCTACGGCGCCTCGCCGCCCTTGCTACGCTCCGTGTCATCTTCTTTGCAGTGGCGCGGGGCCCCTGTACCTTTTCTGAGCGGGCCTGTGCCCGGACCAGATCATACGAACTCGGCCGGCCGGTCGGGAGTGCCCATGGGGCCCTGCGCCGTGAGCGCCTGGGGTGGATCTGCACCCCGATCGGTCGGACCGCGGTCGACCTCCGGTGGGGAATTGCGCCTTGAGCGCCCGTACAGGGATGAGGCACGACTGCGGCCGGCCGATCCGTCAGGAGGAGGACGTCAGGATGGATGAACCGTATCCGTGGTTTCTGGGGATCGATTGGGGCTATCACGCCCATCAGCTCACAGTAGTCGATGCGACCGGCACCCGACACGGGACGCGCCGGGTGGATCATGACGCGGCCGCGATCGCCGACGCGCTGGCCTGGGTCCTGGCGACGACGCAGGCCGGGCCGGCCCAGATCGCCGTCGCCCTCGAAACGCCCCGGGGCGCGCTGGTGTCGACGCTGCTCGCGCGCGGCTTTCCGGTCTACGCGCTGAATCCGAAACAGCTTGATCGCTTTCGCGACCGCTTCACGGTCGCCGGCGCCAAAGACGACCGGCGGGACAGCGCCGTGCTGGGCGACTCGCTGCGCACCGACCGCGGCGCATTTCATCCGGTCCGGCTCGACGCGCCAGCGATTCTGGAATTGCGCGAGCTGGCCCAGTTGGAAGCCGACTACCAGCGCGATCGGAGTCGGCTGACCAATCAACTGCGCGAACAGGTCTACCGTCTCGCGCCCGCGCTGCTGCCCCTGTGTCCGGCCGCCGACGAGCCGTGGTTCTGGGCGCTCATCGAGCAGGCGCCCACGCCCGCCGCCCAGCAGCGCCTTGCCCCCGCGCGCGTGCGGGCGCTGCTGAAAACGCATCGCATTCGGCGGCTGGACGAGCCCCAGGTCCTCACGGCGCTGCGCGCCCCGAGGCTCACCCTGGCGCCGGGCGTCGTCGAGGCTGCCCGCGCCGCGATCGAGCTCTTGATCCCGCATTTGCGCGTGCTGGCCGCCTATGCGCGACGCTGTGAGGCGCGGCAACGGCAGCTGCTCGCGACCCTCGCCGAGGCGCCAGCGGCCGACGCGGAGCCACGCGAGCAGAGCGACCTGGCCATTCTCACGTCCTTGCCCGGACTCGGGAGAAAAGGGATCGTCGCCCTGCTCACCACTGCCGCCCAGCCGCTGGCGACTCGGAATTATGCCCGGTTGCGCGCCCTGCTGGGGACCGCGCCCATCACCAAAGCCAGTGGGAAGAGCCGGCTCGTCCTGCGACGGCTCGCCTGCCCACCCGTCCTGCGCGAGGTCGCCTATCACTGGGGACGCGTCAGCCTACAACGCGATGGCCCGGCGCACGCCTACTATCAGCGCTTGCGCTCCCGCGGCCATACGCACGGCCGCGCGCTGCGCACCGTCGTCGATCGTTGGCTGCGGATCTTGGTGGCGATGCTCCAGCAACGGACGCTCTATGACCCGTCACGCTTCACGACCGTCTCGAACGCGGCCAACGCGGATTGACAACGGGTGGGGAATCCACCCCCGCGCCTACGCGCTTCGCCGCCCTCGCTACGCTCGGGGGCTCGCGGTGTCATCTGTTTGTCACGTCGGGCTTCCAACTTTTAACCTGTCGCGTCTCTACTCCGCCGTGTCCGTCAG
>DATNPP010000647.1:0-7196 GCA_036703175.1 Oscillatoriaceae cyanobacterium | reverse complement strand
GATGGTGAGGTTGCGCTCCAGATGCGGCTCGGCGGGCAGATCCTCGTCGCGCACGTTCAGCAGCATGATCACGAAGACCACCAGCGCCATGATCGCGCCGGCGTAGACCAGTATCTGCAACACCGCCAATAGCGGCGCCTGCAGCAGCGCGAACAGGCCCGCGAGCCCCACGAAGCAGAGCACGAGCGCCGTGGCCGCCGGCAGCGGGTGCCGGCGCGAGACCATCACGAAGGCCGAGACGATCGAGAGGGCGCTGAGAAGATAGAACAGGATCGGTGACATGAAGCTGGCTCGATTCGGTAGGAGGCTACTGGTCCAGAACGACCTTGCCCTCGGGATGCGGGTTGCCCTTGATCTGCATGAGTTCTTCCTTGGTGACCATGAAGCTCTCGCGATCGAAGGCGGTGAGCGAGTAGACGCCCGAATCCATACGGATCGCGTCCACCGGGCAGGCCTCGACGCACAGACCGCAGAAGACGCACTCCAGCAGGTCGATGTCGAAACGCGCGGGGTAGCGCTCGATGTCCGGGTTCTCGCTCTCGGTCGGAACGATGTGGATGCACTCGGCCGGGCAGGCGGTGGCGCACATCATACAGGCCACGCACTTGGTCGAGCCGTCCTCGCGGGTCGTCAAGCGGTGCTTGCCGCGGTAACCCTCGGGAATGGCGCGCTTCTGCTCGGGGTAGCCGACGGTCATGCGGGGCTTGTAGCCGAAGAGGTTCTTCAGCACGTGGCCCACGGTGATGCCCAGGCCCTTGACGATCTCCACCAGGTAGACCGTCTCGCCGAGGGTGTTGATCTGCCGCGAGACGGTCTGGGCCTCGGGCGGATTTTGAACGACGTTCTTCATTTCAGCACCGTGATCAAAATGCCGGTCAACAGGATGTTGGCCAGGGCCAGGGGCAACAGCGATTTCCAGCCCAGGTTCATCAGCTGGTCATAGCGGAAGCGCGGCAGCGTCCAGCGCACCCACACGAAGACCCAGCAGAAGAACAGGACCTTGACGATGAACATCTGCAGCTGGATGAAGCCCGCGAACAAGGGGCCGTACCAGTCCGGCAGGTGGAAGGCGAAGCACAAGAAGAGCAGCAGCAGCGCGACCGCGGCCGTGCCGATCGCGCCCATCGCGAGGACGAGGCCCTCGTAGTCGCGAATGTCGCGCCAGCGGCCGACGCCCGCCGCAAAGTGGTTGAGGTTGACCGCGAAGCCCACCAGGCCCACCACGAAGGTGATGCCGAGCAGCCACTCGGTCCAGTACTGGGCGTGGGCGATCAGCGCGGCCGTGTCCAGCCAGGGCACGTTGTAGCCGCCGAACCACAGCGTCGTGAACACGGCCGTGCTCACGATCATGGCGGCGTACTCGGCGAACATGAACATGCCCCACTTCATCGAGGAGTACTCGGTGTGATAGCCGGCCACGAGCTCGGATTCGGCCTCGGCGAGGTCGAAGGGCACGCGGTTGGTCTCGGCGAACGAGGTGACGAGGAAAATCAGCGCGGCGAGCGGTTGCACGAACACGCCCCATCGCGGCAAAAAGCCCCACCAGACACCCGTCTGGGCGTCGGCGATGTGCGCCAGATTCACGCTGCCGTAGGTCATGATCGCGCTGATGGCGGCGAGCACCATCGGAATCTCATACGAGAGCGAGGCGGCCGAGGCGCGCATCGCGCCCAAAAGCGAGAACTTCGAGTTGCTGGACCAGCCGGCGAAGATCACGCCATAGACCGTCAAACTGACGATCGCGAAGAACCAGAGAATGCCCGGATCGATCGCCAGCACCTGCCCGATGACGGTGTAGCCGTTCGGAAAGACCATCGTGTGCCAAAAGGGCACGACGGCCACGGTGATGAGCGCGATGCCGACCGGAATCATCGGCGCGAGGTAGTAAAAGAACTTGTTCGCGCCGGCCGGCATGAAGTCTTCTTTCGAGAAGAGCTTGATCGCGTCGGCGAGGACGTGGAAAAGGCCGGCCAGGCGCAGCGGGCCGACGTGCGCGCGCTCGGGACCGGGGCGGTCCTGAATGTAGGCCGAGCCCTTGCGCTCGAGCCAGATGAGCAACGGCACGATTTGCAGCACGACGAGGACGACGAGCAGGCCGCGGAGGATGTAGATGAGGACGTCGAGGGCGGTCATGTCGAATCTTCCTTATTGGCCGGCAGCCGCCGGTTGGCGCGCGAGCGAGGGCAGTTGGAAGCCCTCGTCGCCGAGGCCGTACCAGGTGAGCTCACCCAGCTCGGCGAAACGGCCGCGCAGGTCCTTCCAGACCTCCTCGATGTCGCCGTAGCCGAAGGCCCGATCGAGCCTGTGGCCGAGCGTGGAGAAGAACTCCATCTCGGAGAGCGCGTCGCCTTGCGGCGCGAACGCCATGTAGAAGCGCTGCAGGCGCCCGGCGTAGTTGATGAAGCTGCCGTACTTCTCGGCGTGGCTCGCGAGTGGCAGCACCACCTGGGCCAGCGCCGCGGTCTCGTCGAGGTGCGTGGTCAGATAGACCACCGTCGGCACCTGCTTGAGGGCCGCGGCCAGCTCGGAATCCTGTGCGAGGTTGTTGTTGCTCACAATAGCGAGCTTGACGCCGCGCAGCCCGTCCAGAAGCGCCTGCTTGTCGGTGTTGTAGCCGAGGTAGCGCACGCCGGTGCGGTTGGGCGTCTTGTCCGCGCGGATCAAGAAGTCGTCGGCGTCGCCGTCGGGAATCGGACTGTAGCCGTAGACGCTCTCCGTCTTGAGGACCTTCTGCGCGAAGGCTTGCAGCGTGAAGAGGTCTTCGACCGAAGAGGTCGGCGAGCCGACGACGGCGACGCTGCCGGCGGCCGAGGCGATCGCCTCGGCGAACACCGTCACGGCGCGCTCGAAGGTGGCCGTCTGGCCGCCCAGCAGCACGTTCTCCTGGCGGCCGTCGTTGATCGCCTTGTAGGAGAGGCGGCCGCCGTCGCACATCCAGTAGTCGTTGACCTGCTTGTTCTCGCGCGGGCGGTAGCGGTAGGCCACCGCGTCCTTTTGATCGAGGAAGGTGTTGCAGCCGTTGGCGCAGCCGGTGCAGAGGCTCTTGACGCTCTTCATGAACCAGACGCGCATCTTGAAACGGAAGTCCTTGCTCGTGAGCGCGCCCACGGGGCAGACGTCCACGACGTTGCCGGAGTAAGGGTTGTCGAGGTTCTTGCCCGGGAAGGTGGTGATGACCGAGGTATCGCCGCGGCCGGATACGCACAGCTCGTTCGTCTTCGAGATCTCCTCGCAGAAGCGCACGCAGCGCGTGCACAGAATGCAGCGCTCTTGATCGAGCACGACCATGGGGCCGAGATCGACGGCTTTCAGCTTCTGGACCTTGGCCACGTCCGAGCGGTTGTCGTACTTGCCGTACTCCATGTAGTAGTCCTGCAGACGGCACTCGCCGGCCTGATCGCAGATCGGGCAGTCGATCGGGTGGTTCAGCAGCAGAAACTCCTGCACGCCCTTGCGCATCTTCTCGACGGCGGGCGTGTCCGTGCGGACGACCATGCCCTCCTTGACGTTCGAGGCGCAGGCAATTTGCGGGCCGCGCGCGCCCTCGATCTCGCACAGGCACATGCGGCAGTTGCCGGCGATCGAGAGGCCCGGATGGTAGCAGTAGTGCGGAATGTCGACGCCGTTCAGCTTCGCGGCCTCGATCAGATTCATGCCGTCGGGCGCGTCGACTTGCTTGCCGTTGAGGGAGAAAGTGGCCATGGGATCCTCTATACGGTCGCCGCTGCAGCCGGCAGGTACTGGCTCAAAGGCGTCAGGTAACGGCCGGACAGGTCGGTGGGAATGCCGCCTTTACGGAAGTGGGCGACGAACTCGGGCTTGAACTTCGTGAGGTAGCTGCGGGTCGGCATGGTCGCCGCGGCGGCCAGCGCGCAAATCGTGCGGCCTTCCATGTTGTCCGCGATGTCGAGCACCTCTTGCAGGTCGGCGTCAGAGCCGCGGCCCGCGAGCATGCGCCCGAGGATCTTGTAGAGCCAGTCCGTGCCCTCACGGCACGGCGTGCACTGGCCGCAGGACTCGTGGGCGTAGAAGCGCAGCAGGTTGTGCAGCGCCCAGACCAGGCTGCGCGTCTCGTTGAGGACGATCATGCCTCCCGTGCCGAACATCGTGCCGAGCTTGGCCATCGACTCGTAGGTCATCTCGGCCTGGGCGACCTCGTCGGCGGTGAGAATCGGGCAGCTCGAGCCGCCCGGAATCACGGCCTTGAGCGTGCCCTTGACGCCGCCGCAGTACTCCTCGAGGTAGTCCGTGACCTTGATGCCCAGTTCGATCTCGTGCACGCCGGCGCGATGGATGTCGCCCGAGGGGCACATCAGGCGCGTGCCGCGGCTGTCGACGACGGCCTTGCCCTGGTCGTTCACCACGTACTTGCCGTACTTCGAGTAGGCCTCGCCGCCGTGGCGGATGATCCAGGGCACGTTGGCGATCGTCTCGACGTTGTTGACGACCGTGGGGCTGGCCCACAGACCGTGCGTCGCCGGAAAGGGCGGCTTGAGGCGCGGATAGCCGCGGTTGCCCTCGAGCGAGGTCAACAGGGCGGTCTCCTCGCCGCAGATGTACGCGCCCGCGCCGCGGTGCACCGTGATGTCGATCGGAAAGTCCACGCCGAACGGCTTGGCGCCCAGGATGCCCTTGGCATAGGCCTCGGCGATCGCCTCGTTGAGAATGTTCGTCTGCGACCAGTACTCGCCGCGAATGTAGATGTAGCAAGCGTGCGCGCCGATCGCGTAGCAGGTCAGCATGCAGCCTTCGAGCAGCGCGTGCGGATCCTTCTCCATGATCGCGCGATCCTTGTAGCTGCCCGGCTCGGACTCGTCGGCGTTGATCACGAGGTACTTGGGCTTGGGCGAATCCTTCGGCAGAAAGCTCCACTTCATGCCGGTCGGGAAGCCGGCGCCCCCGCGGCCGCGCAGGCCGGACTTCTTGACTTCGTCGGTGAGGCTCGCGGGCTCGCGCTTGCCGATCACCTCGCGGGCGACCTCGTAGGCGCCCGTGCTCAGCGCGACGTCGAGTTTGAAGAGCTCGGGATTGTTCCAGTGCTTGGTGAGAATCGGTTCCATGGGGCTCTCCTAGGCCAGGCCCGCGAGGATCTCGTCGACTTTTTCAATCGTGAGGTTCTCGTAGTAGGGCTTGCCGTTGATCTGGAACATCGGCGCCGTGCCGCACGAGCCGAGGCACTCGGCCGTGCCGAGCGTATAACGGCCGTCGGCCGAGGTCTCGCCCACGCCGATGCCGAGCTTCTTCTCGAGGTGCTCGAGAATCTCGAACGCGCCGCACATCGCGCAGCTGAGCGTGCGACAGACCTCGATCTTGTACTTGCCCGGCTTCTGCAGGTCGTACATCGTGTAGAAGGTCGCCGTCGCGTAGACGTGCGACGCCGGCAGCTCGAGCACCTTGGCGACGTACTCGAGCGCCTCGGGGCTCAGATGGCCGAAGTCCTCCTGCGCGAGCCACAAGGTGGGCAGCAGTGCCGCCTGCTTCTTGGCGTAGCGCGGCAGCAGCTCGTCGAAGGCCTTTTGTTTTTCAGGGGAGAATTGCAGGGGCATGTTCCTCTACCGTTCCAGCTCGCCCGCGATGATGTTGATCGAGCCCAGCGTGGCGACCGCGTCGGCGATCATCGAGCCCTCGATCATCTCGCCGAAGGCCGCGTAGTTCATGAAGCACGGTGGACGGCACCGCAGGCGGTAAGGATAGCCGGAGCCGTCCGAGACGATGTAGAAGCCGAGCTCGCCGTTGGCGGCCTCGATGCAGTCGTAGATCTCGCCCGGAGGCGCCTTGACGCCCTCGAAGATCAGCTTGAAGTGGTTGATCAACCCTTCGATGTTCTGGTACGTGTCCGCCTTGGGCGGCAGCGTCACGCGCTTGTCGTCCACGTTCACCGGGCCGCCGGGCATGCGCTTGAGCGCCTGGCGGATGATGCGCGCGGACTGCTCGATCTCGATGAAGCGGATCATGATGCGATCGTAGGTGTCGCCGGTCGAGCCGAGCGCGATGTCGAAGTCGAAGGTGTCGTAATAGTAGTACGGCTGCGCCTTGCGCAGATCGAGCGGCACGCCCGCGGCGCGCAGCGTGGGGCCGGTGAAGCCGTACTCGATGCAGCGCTCGGGGGTCAGCACGCAGATGCCCTGGGTGCGATCGACGAAGATGCGGTTCTTCGCGATCAGTGCCTGCACCTCGGCGCTCGACTGCTCGACGCGCTTGAGCACCTCGAGCACGTCGGCCTCGAAGCCGTCGTAGAGGTCGCGCGCGAGGCCGCCGATGCGCGTGAAGGAGTTGGTCAAGCGGGCGCCCGTGAGGCGCTCGAGGATCGTGTAGATCTCCTCGCGGCGATTATAAAGGAACCAAAAGTTGGTCAGCGCGCCGATGTCGACCAGGTTCGTGCCGATGCAGATCAAATGGTCCGCGATGCGCATCAGCTCGCCCACGGCGACGCGAATGAACTTGCAGCGATCGGTGATCTCGATGTCGAGCAGCTTCTCGATCGCCTTGGCGAAGCCGATGTTGTTCAGAATCGCCGAGCAGTAGTTCAGACGGTCGGTGTAGGGGATCGCCTGGTTGTAGGTGCGGTGCTCGCAGGTCTTCTCGAAGCCGCGATGCAGATAGCCCGTCTCGGTGACGGCGGCGGCGATCGTCTCGCCGTCCAGCGCGACGAAGGCGCGCAGCGTGCCGTGGGTCGCCGGGTGCGAGGGGCCGATGTTCAGGAACATCAGCTCGGTGTGCAATTCCTTGTAGAACTGGGGCTCTTCGAGGCCGAGCGCCGTGTGGCCGGGCTTGGGAGCGATGTTCGGCACCGGCTGGTTGGGTTGGTTGAAGGCGTTGGTCTGGATCGTCATTACTTCAGCCCCTTGAAGTGCAAGCGCTTCTCCATCTCGTCCCACAGTGTGTCGGACTCGAAGAGCGGCTGGCGCTTCTTCAGCGGGTAATCCTTGCGCAGCGGATAGCCCACGAAGTCCTTGTGGGTCATCAAGCGCTTGAGGTTGGGATGGCCCTCGAATTGAATGCCGTACATCTCCCAGCACTCGCGCTCCATCCAGTCCGCGGTGACCCACAGACTGGTGGCCGTCTCGACGCCCTCGCCGAGGTTCACGGGCGTCTTGATGCGCACGCGGCGGCCGGTGCTCGAGCTGAAGAGGTGGTAGACCACCTCGAAGCGCGCGGCCTTCGGCTCGGGGTAGAGCAGATAGTCGACGGCCGTG
>DATNPP010000635.1:0-4679 GCA_036703175.1 Oscillatoriaceae cyanobacterium | reverse complement strand
CGGCCGTCCCGCTCGCCACGGGCGAAGTCGCTCCACCCGCTTGGCCTCCGGTCGCCCCGATCGGCGTGGTCGCGCTCGCGCCCAGCGTGCCCGAGGGCGACAGGCCGAAGCTGACGCCGTCGGTGCCCGGCGTGGCGCAGCCCGCGAGCAACGCCAGGACGAGCAGGCTCGTGGAAGGCCGGAAGCTCATTGGAGGAGCTTGATCGCGTACACCGCGTTGCCGCTGGCGAGGTAGACCGAGCCATAGTCGTAGTCGAAGATCAGTTGGCTGTTGGTCACCGTGCCCGGAATCGACGCCGTGCGCGCCAGTTGCGTGGTGTTGTTGCCGGAGGTGTCCAGAAAGAAGCCTCCGCTCATGCCGCCCAGATGGTAGCAGTTCAAGCCGCTCGTGTTCGAGACGGGGTTGTAATCGAAAGTAATCAGTCGCCCCGTCTCATCCTCGGCGGTGCAGCCCGTCGGCGTGATGTAGGTCGTGCCATTGAGCGGCCCCTGCGAAATGCCCGAGCTGGTATAGGAGTAGGCGATTTGCGTCGGATCGCTGAAGTGCGCCGCCGTGTCGTAGCTCAGCTCGAAGATCGCGTTGGTGCCCATGACGAAGACGTGCTTGCTGTAGCCGATGAGGGGCTGCGAGCACAATCCGGTGGCGCCGAGCGCGGTGTTGGTCACGTTGACCACCAGCTGAGGCTTCGTGGAGCCGCTGGTGCTCCAGTGCGCCACGTTCTCCAGCGACGCGCCCGAGGACTGGAACGCGTAGGTGAGCAGGCCGTTCGAGCTGTCGTACGACGTGTTCGAGGTGTCGATCAAATTGGCGTTCTCAGCCAGCGGCACCGAATAGCTGTTGCCGCTCGTGACGGGCGTGGTCAGGCTGCCGGCCGCGCTGCCGATCGCCGGGCTGGCGTTCCAGTCCACGTTCGGCGTGCTCGCATAGCCTTTCCACTGCACGCCGCCCGCCGTTTCGCCGGCGAGCGAGACAGCGAGCGTCTCGTTGTTGAGCGCCGAGTTCGAGTTCGCCGTCAGCTTCAAGCTCGTCGACACCGGCGTGTGGCCGCCGAGGGCGCCAGGCGCGAGCAGAAAGTGCACGTAAGCGTACGAGCCCTTGGCGTCCGTCGCCAGGTAGTTGCTCGCCGCCATCAGGTCTTGCGCGCCGGCGAACCAGATCTTCGTCAGCCAGGCCGCGCCGCTGTTGGCGACCCAGAGGTCGTCGTTGGCGTCGATCGCCATGTTGATCGGCGCGTTGGCGCCCGCGTAGCCGGACACCGTGCCGAGGCTGGTGCCCACCGCCGTGCGCGTGCCGCCCGTGACGGCGTTGAGGCGCGTGATCGTGTTGTCCGTGGTGTTCGCGACCCAGACCTGGTTCCCCTGCGCGGCGGCCCCGGACGGGCCGTTGCCGACGGTGTAGCTCGTGACCGCGCTGGTGCCGGATTTGAGATACGAGACCTTCGCCGAGCCCTTGTCCGCGATCCAGGCGTCGCCGGTCGTCTGGTTGACGCCGACGCCCTGTGGATTCGTGCCGACCGCGACGCTCGTCGTGACCGCGCCGGCGGCGTTCAACATGGTCACCTTGTTGCTGCTGGGCGTGGTCATGAAGGCGTTGCCCGAGGCGTCCGTGGCGACCCAGAAGTTCTTGGCGGACGAGGCCGCGGTGCTCAGCGCGCCACTCACGGAGTTGAAAAGGTCGATGTTCGTGCTGCCCGACGGCGCGACGAAGACCTTGCCCGAACCGTTCGCCACGCCGTAGGGCGTGCTGTCGGTCGAAAGCGCGAGCTGGGTGGTGTTGCCCGTTTGATTGAGCACCGTCATCGTGTTGTTGCCCGCGTTGGCGATCCACATGTCGCCGGCGCTCGTGAGCGCGAAGCCGCGAGGCTGGCTGAGCGGGGCCGGCGGCAGCGTGGTCGGCGTCAGGCGCGAGACGGTGTTGTCGGTCAAATTCGCCACCCAAGTCACGTCGAACTTGTCGCAGGCGACCGCGTAAGGCGTGTTGCCGACGGGGTAGGTGCCCAGCGGCGACCCGCTCGCCGAGTATTTGGTGCAGGTCTTCACGACCGAGTTGGACACCCAGACGTTGCCGGCGGAATCGGTGTCGACGCCGCGCGGCTGGGCGCCCGTCTGATAGGTGCCGATGAAGTTCGAGTTGCCGCTCGACATGCTGCCGCTGCCGGTGCCGTTGGCCTTGATGCAGTCCAGGCCGTTGGTCGCCACGTTCGGATCCGGCCAACTGGAGTTGCCGTTCACGACCCAGGTGTGGTTGTTGGCTTGATCGACCGCGACCCAGCGCGGCTGCCAGTGGTTGGAGGTCTGATTCGACTGATAGAGCATGCCGAACGTGCTGCAGTCGTAGCGCTCGACCACGTCACGGCCCCAGCGGTAGGTGCCGACCCAGACCGAGTTCGTGGTCCCGCTGGTGTCGATGTCGAGGCCGTAGGGCGAACCGGTGCAGACCACGCGCGCGACGAATTCCGCGCTGCTCGGATCGAAGACCATCATCGACGAGTAGTCGCTCGAAATGCCGTCGTCCCCGTTCGTGGACCCCGTGCCGTCGATCGTGAAGGGATAGA
Organism: Oscillatoriaceae cyanobacterium; assembly: GCA_036703175.1. Lineage (GTDB taxonomy): Bacteria > Cyanobacteriota > Sericytochromatia > S15B-MN24 > JAQBPE01 > DATNPP01. The sequence continues at coordinate 2,124 of DATNPP010000635.1, read as the reverse complement.
CGCCGCTGTTCGAACTCGTGCCGTTCTGGTAGATCAGGCTCGTGTTCTCGCAGGTGTTGGCGACCCAGACCTTGCCGTTCGGATCGACCGTCACGCCTTGCGGGCCGCGGAACTGCCAATCCGTGCTGAGCAAGGGACTATTGTTCGAAGGGTTGCTGACGCCGCTGTGCGCGTTGTAGTTCAAGGGACCGGAGACCCAGGTATTCACCCACTGCCACTTGCCACCGACCTTCTTCCAGACCGAGTTGTAGTTGGTGGGTTCGGTGTTCGTGTTGTCGTACGACGTCATCGTGCCGTCGCTGACCTGCACCTTGTAGAGGCTGCCCGAAGCCCCGCTCGCTGACGAGCCGGTGGTCGAGCAGACCCAGATCACGTCGTCGCTCGCGTTGCCGGCCGTGCCGCTCTGGTCGTAGCACAGGCCGGTCGGATTCGGAATGCCGGTAATCTTGCGCACGACGTTGCCGGCGGCGTCGATTTGCCAGATGGCGTTCGAGCCGTAGTTGGAGACCCACACGCCGCCGTTGATCGGGTCGGGCGTCAAGCCGGCCGGATCGGTGCCGACGGGGATCGTCTTGACCAGCGCGGCGTAGTTGCCGTTGCCGTCGTAGGCCGCCGTGATCGTGCCGCTCGCGGGGCTGAACTGGCGGATCATGTTGTCCGAGGGGCAGGTCATCCAGAGCGAGCCGTCCGTGCCGTAGTAGTGAATGTCGTAAGGGGCCGTCACGGTATTGTAGTCGCCGAGATCGGCCGTCCCTCCGCCCCAGCGCGTCGGGCCCTCGTTCGAGGGAATCGAACTCGTGGCGGCGGCCACCCAGTCCGTCGCCGTGAAGCTCAATGGCGAGGTGGCGCCCCCATAGGTGTAGCTCGACAGCTTGCCGGAGGCGCCGCTCGAGCCCGAGGCCGGCTTGGTGTTCAGCACCAACGGCGGGGAGATCGCCTTGCGCGACAGCGACGTCGCGTTGCTCGCATCGATCCAGTGCAGGCGATCGCCCCCCGGCACGAACACGTCCGTGATCCTGGAGAAATCCGACGAGAAGTCGGCCGCCGGCGTGGTCGTGATCGGATAGCTCGAAACCGTGATCGAGTTCAGCGTGCCCGTATTGGTGTCGACGCGGTAGAGCTTGCCGTTCATGCCGCCGAAGTACGCCACGCCGTTCCAGACGATCGGCGGCGACGCGACGAGCGGCGAGGGCACCGTGCCGTAGATCAGCCCGGCGCTGATGCCCGCGTTGCTGATCGGCCAGGTCCCGGACGTGGTGCCGAGCCCGGCCGCCAGCCCGAGCGCGTCGGTGCCGCCCGAGGCGCGCCAACCGCGCACCTTGACGGTGCCGTTGAGCATCTCTACCCGATAGAGCGAGCCGTCGGTGGCCAACGCGTAGAGGTTCTCGTCGTTGTAGGTGCCGCCCACGCCGCCGCCGTTCGAGTAATCCACGAAGGGGGCGACGTGCGTGAAACCCGACACCGACAACCGAATGGCGGCGAGGCGCGTGCCCGTCTTGGCATCGAGCATGACGAAATAGCCGCCCGAACTCAGCAGGTAGAGGACGTCGTTGTTGCCCGACAGCCCCACGGCGGAATGCGTGATGATGCCGGCGCCGACGAGGCCTGTGAGCGCCTGGAAGTTCGTCCCGACGGGCGTGCCGGTGGTCGCCTGCAAGCGCACCACGGTGCCGGCCGCGTCGTCGCAGACGGTATAGACGATCTCGTCGGGATGCGCCGGTTGATTGCCGCCCGAAGAGTTGTCGTGGGCATAGGCGGCGCCGTTGGTCGAGACGGCGGGCAGCGTCGCGGGCGAAGTCCAGGAGTTGGCGGCCGTCACGGTCTGTACGTGGTAGCGTGCCGCGCGGCGCACGTTCACGGCCGGCAAATTGAACAGGTTGTCCTGCCAGAGGTCGTTGGGGCGATCGCCGAGCGCATCGAGCGCATGCACGGCGTCGATCGTCAGCGTGGGTCCGTCCGACGAAACCGGCGGCGCCACGGGGCTGTGGCACCCCGTCAGCGCCAGGCTCGCGACCAGAAGCAGCCGAAGCAGGCGTTGCATGAGGGACCTCCAACAGACCAACTCCATATGATGTTCTTTACACAGAATACCCGCCTGCTTGATCGACAAAACTTCAAAACGTT
>DATNPP010000633.1:0-4180 GCA_036703175.1 Oscillatoriaceae cyanobacterium | reverse complement strand
GTGATGCTCACGCCCGGCCAGGCCGTGACGATCTCGCCGCTCGGCTCGCTTGGCCCGACCGAGCCGGTCACGCGCATGGAGCGCGAGCAGGGGCCGCACCGCATCGGCATGATTGCGCCCGCGCCGATGATTCGCTCGCGTCCGGACGGAGACGGCGACGGCGATGATCGGCAAGGCGGCCAGATGCCGGGTGAGCGGCCGCGCCCCGATGGGGATCTCGCGGGCGCGCCTCCCGCCGGGCCGGCGGGGCCCGAGCATCCCGGCGCGCCGATGGCGCGCGGCGGCTTCGGCTGGCTCACACAGAATCGTGCGGCCGTGCGGCTCGAATCCATGCGCGAGCAGATGCGGCATCCCGAGTTTGTCGGCCGGGATGCGGATCACGACGGCAAGGTGCTGGACAATTCGGCCGGCCCCGAGCGGCCCTTTCCGGACGGCCGGCCGCGCGGCGAGGAACCGCCGTGCTTGCCGACGCAACCCACCGCGGGCACGCAGAAGCCGGATGCGGACGATTGTGCAGCGCCGCCACCGCCTTCCGGAGGGCAGCCGCGTTGAGGCGTTTGGCTGGGGCGATCGCGGCGCTGCTCGCCGCCTTCATGGCGACGCCGTCACCGGCGCGCGCCGTGGACTACGGCGGCTGGAGCGCGCGCGTCACGCTCGACGGCTGGCATGACGACAACGTGACGCGCGGCCCGGTGCTCGCGACCGACGTCTTGCCGTACGGCAATCAGGACCTTGGCTTGCACCTCGGCACGACGTTCGGCAACGTGTGGTTGCTGCGTCCGGACCTGGACGCGTGGCTGATCTGCGATCTGCACGGCACCGCGGGCCTGTATTACCCGTCGCTGGACGACGTGTGGGGCGGGCTCTACGGCAACGGCATCTGGCATCTGCCGGGCGGCCGCGACGCGACGGTGCTGGTGGGCAGCAGCGCGTTCTGGAACAACGGCTATTTTCACGTGGGCGAGCTGAGCTTCGGCCAGCCGCTCTGGCCCGGGGCCACCGCCCGCGCGGAGCTGGGCGGCGGGTACTATGCCACGAACGTGGCCGACGGCAGCTTCTGGACGCCCAGCGTGGGCGCGTCGTTCGCCCAGAGCTTCGCGACGGGCACGCAGTTGCTCGCGCGCTACGCCTTCCAGCCCCGCTTCTACGTGACGCCGCGCTACGCGCCGCGCCACGAGCTCACGCTGCGCGTCGCCCAGTCCCTGGGCGCCGGGTTCGAGCTACACGTCGATTACATCGACACGCTCGATCTGTCCCAGAGCGTCGGCTACAACGAAGGCTACCTCGGCTCGGGCCTCGCCTACACCTACTAATCCGCTCTTGATCCCACCGATCACGAAGCCCTCTTCCTCCCTCGCGGAGGAAGTGCCCGTCAGGGCGATGGAGGGGTTTGGACGCGACAACATCTGTCGCCACCGAACCCCTCCACCGGCCTGACGGCCACCTGCCCCGCCGGGTTCCCTCCGACTTCGTCGGCCCGTCCGCGAGGGAGGAGGAGGATCCCTCGTTCGCCTTCCCGATCAAGCCATGGCGATCGCGCAGCCCCCGCTACGCGAAAATGCGTAGCGCCGCGCGGATGAAGCGCGCAAGACCCCGAGCCCTTGCCGCGCTAAAACTGAGGACACGAACGGCGCACCGCCCGGTGCCCGCCCTCCTCCCTCCTCCCCTCGCTTCAAAGGAGATTCCGCATGCGCTATTCACTTTCGGCTCGTGTCCTTCTCGCCTCCACCTGCAGCATGGCCCTGCTGGCCGGCTGCGCCGGCATGCCGACGGGCGCGTTGAGCGCACTGACCGGCAGCACGACCGGCAACGCCTTCGTCTCCTCGAGCGCCCTCAACGCCGCCGTCAGCGCCGCAAGCGTCACGACGAGCACGCAAGCCAAGGCCCTCTCGGTCTACGACGAGAACGTCGTGGAAGGCGCCAGCGCCGCGCTCGAGCAAACCGAGGCCGGCACCGGCTACAAGGTCGCTTCGCTCGACGATCCGAGCGGCCTCGGCGATCTCGAAGGCTCCTTCCGGAACCAGGGCCGGCAGGCGCCTCAGGGGCAAAACGGACAGCCTCCTCAGGGTGAAAACGGACAGCCCCCGCAAATGCAAGGCGGCGGTTTCGGTGGACCGCAGGGCCCCGGCTTCGGCGGCCCCCAAGGCCAGGACGCGAACGGCGCGCCGAACCCACAGGCCTCGGGCGCCCAGCCCCCGATGCCCGGCATGCAGGGCGGCTTCCAGCAGGGCATGGCCGCGAACTTCAAGCCGGGTGGCTTCGAGCGCGGGCGTGATCCCGGCCAGCAGGGCGGCTTCCAGTTCGGCCAGTTCGGCGGCGGCGGCTTCTCGATGCAAGGCGGGCCGCGCCTGGAGCACCACGCCCAGCCGCCGGCGCGCAACCCCAAGCTGGACGACGATCAGCTCGGCAAGCTGCGTCAGGATGATCAGCAGAACCAGTCCCACTTCGTTCAGGCGCATCCTAACGCCAGCAGCGACGAGGCGCTGATCGCCCAGGTGCTCTCCGCGCAGAGCTGGCAGCCCAGCCAGAACGACAGCACCACCGTGTTCAAGAACGGCACCGCGACGATGGCGCTCTCGAACGGCGTGAGCCGCAAGATCGCCGTGTTGCGCGTCATCGACGCCCAGGCGCCGCATGCCCTGGTGCAGGCGCAGACGGACATCGACGACACCGAAGCCGACGGCGGCACGCACACGGTGCACTGGGAGAAGTCGCTGCAGGCCGACGGGTCCTACAGCATCGCCTTCCACGAGGAGATCACCACCGCCAAGGGCATCAAGTGGGTCGCGGACTGGACCAAGACGCAGGGCAAGGACGGCACGTTGAGCGGCAGCGGCACCTTCACCGAGACCGACGCGACCGGCAAGGTCGTGGCTCAGGAAACGCTCGCAGTCGGCGGCTCCGCGGCCAGCGGCGAGGCGATCACCACGGTGTCCGCCACGGGCACCGACACCACGGCCAGCGCGACGGCGACGGCCAGCGACGCGACCGCGGCCAGCGGCACCACGGACGCGACGGCGAGCGACAGCCAGCTTTAACCCGCTGCTTCGCTTCAAAGCGCCCCGCCCGGAGTTCTCCTCACCGGGCGGGGCGCTTCGCCGTGGGCGCTTTCGGGAACGGCAGGCGAAAAACCGCACGGCGTGGTATCATGGGGGCTCGGATATTTAGGAGTAGCCTGTACGGCCGCCACGCGGCCCTGGTTTTTCCCGACTCGGGTGAGGCCCTCTCCTAATGCACAGATGGCGATGCCGGCCGCAGGGGTCGCGATCGCCCAGTTAGGAGAAAAACTTGGATCCCCGATTCACCGATTGGGAGCTCCGTCCGGAGCTCCTCGAAGGCCTTGCGCGGCAAGAGCTGACCAATCCCACCCCCGTCCAGCAACAGGCGTTTCCGCTGGTGCTCGAAGGCCGCGACCTGCTGGTGCAATCCCGCACGGGCACGGGCAAGACGCTGGCGTTCGGTTTGCCGATTCTGCAGCGTCTGAGCCCCGAGCCGGGGCCGGTCACGGCGCTCGTCGTGTTGCCGACCCGCGAGCTGGCGCAGCAAGTCTCGGGCGCGCTGGGCCGCCTTGCGAAGCCTCTGGGCGTCGAGATCGCGACGTTGTTCGGCGGCGGCTCGTACCGTGACCAGTTGCGGGCGCTGCGTGGCGCGCGCCTGGTCGTCGGCACGCCGGGCCGCCTTTGCGACCACCTCGAGCGCGGCTCGCTCGATCTGTCCGCTTGCACCACGCTGGTGCTCGACGAGGCCGACGAGATGCTCGACATGGGCTTCGCCGACGAGCTGGACCGCATTTTGACGGCGCTGCCCGCCGAGCGCCAGTCGCTGCTCTTCTCGGCGACAATGGCGTCCGAGATGCGCGCGCTGGCGCAAAAGACGCTGCGCGATCCGATCACGCTCGCCATCAGCAGCGGCCTCACGGCGGCGCCCGAGATTCGGCACGTCGGCTACGAGGTCTTTCCGGACCACAAGATCGACGCGCTCGTGAACGTGTTGCACGCCGAGCGGCCCGAGCTCGCGATCGTCTTCTGCCATACCAAGGCCGAGACGCAGGACCTCGCGACGCGCTTGCAGGACGAGGGCTTCAAGGCCTCGCACCTTAACGGCGATCTGCCGCAAGTCGAGCGCACGCGCACGCTGGGCGCCTTCCGTCGCCGTCAGATCACGATTCTGGTCGCAACCG
>DATNPP010000628.1:0-1996 GCA_036703175.1 Oscillatoriaceae cyanobacterium | reverse complement strand
CACGGCGACGGCCTCGCCGACGCCGGCCGCCCAGCGGGTGGCCTTCTTGAGGTTGTGCGTGATGCCCCAGATGATCGCGCGCAGCACGCGGCCGCCGTCCAGCGGATAGCCGGGAATCAGATTGAAGACGCCCAGCCCGATGTTGATGATGCCGAGCCAGCCGAGCGCGATCGACGGCAGGCCCTGCGTCGGGCGCGAGAGCAACAGGAAGATCGCGCCCAGCACGAAGCTGGTGAGCGGCCCCACGATCGCGATCCAGAACTCGGCTTTGGGGCTCGGCATCTCTTCGGTGGACTCGGAGACGCCGCCGAACAGAAAGAGCGTGATGCGCTTGACCTCGGTGCCGAAGCGGCGTCCCATCAACGAGTGCGCCAGCTCGTGCAGCAGCAGCGAGGCGAACAGCAGCAGCGAGGTCACCACGCCGAGGCCCCAGTAGGTGGCCGCCGCCAGGCCCGGCTGCGAGCTCGGAAAGATCTGCGCGCTCAGGCTCCAGACGACCAGAAAGAAAATGAAGAACCACGACACGTTGAGCTCGATGGGAATGCCAAAGAGCCGCGCGATGCGGACGTTGCCCATGGGACCACCTCCTACTGTTTCAGCCTAGCACCGGACGGAGGATCGGTCCTACGTAGAAACAAGGGATTCAGGCGATCGCAGGGAACTGAAAATCCGGTCAGGCGATCGCGGCGAGCGCCGGCCAGTAGGGCGCAAGGGCCGCGCGGGCCTCGGCGAGGGCCTGTTCCAGCCCCTCACGCGGCTCTTCGTAGGGGCTCGGGCCCAGCGCGTCCGTGACGGGCTCGCCGCGCAGCGCCTGCAGGCTCGCCGTCATGCAGTGCGCCAGGGCGTCTAGGTCGTAGCCGCCCTCCATCAACAGCGCCAGCTTCGACCCCGACGCCTCGGCCCAGGCGCCGACCTCGCGCGCGAGGGTCGCGTAGCCCGAGACCGTGAGGCCCATCTTGCCCAGCGGATCGCGCCAGTGCGCATCGAAGCCGGCCGACAGGATCAGCAGCTGCGGCGCGAACGCCTGGACGATCGGCTCGAGAATCTCACGGAACGTCCGCAGATAGCCCGCATCGCCGACGCCATGCGGCAGCGGCACGTTCACGTTGTAGCCGCGCCCGGCGTCGACGCCGATGTCCTGCGCGGCCCCCGTACCAGGCCAGTTGGGATGCTGATGCGTCGAGAGATAGAGCACGCTCGGATCGGCGTAGAAGATCGCCTCGGTGCCGTTGCCGTGGTGAAGATCCCAGTCCAGAATCGCGACGCGCTCGAGGCCGAAGGCCGTCTGGGCATAGCGCGCGGCGATCGCCGCGTTGGCGAAGAAACAAAAGCCCATCGTTTCTTCGGGCAGCGCATGGTGCCCCGGCGGGCGGCACAGGGCCGCCGCCAGGCTCGCCTCGCCCGAGAGCACCTGGCGCACCGCCTCGACCGCGCCGCCGGCCGAGAGCAAGGCCACCTCGTAGGTCTTCGGGCTCGCCACCGTGTCCTCGTCGATGCGGCCTCCGCCCGCGGCGCAAAAGGCGGCAATGCGCTCGCCGTGCGACGGCGGATGCACCAGCGCGAGCACGGCCGGATCGATGGGCTCCGGCGTGACCAGCCGCGCGTTCAGCGCGGCGAGGTGCGCGAGCGTGCGCTCGTAGCGACGCGCGTTCTCGGGGTGCTCGCCGGTGTCGTGCTCGGCGTAGGCGGGATGGGCGACGATCGCGAGAGTCATGGAAAGCTCCTTTACGCGTGGCATTATACCGCCAAAAGGACCTCGCGCTGCCGTCGATCGCGGAATCGAGGGTATAAGAGCTTGTCTATTCGTGGAGGTCCCGGCATGCGCAAGCGCCTCGCCGATTGGCGGCTGGCCATCGTGCTCTACCTGGCGAACTGGTGGATCGCCCGGTTGCCGTTCCATGCCCTGCGCAACGTCTACTACCGCCGCCTCTGCCGCATGGCCCTCGCGCCCGGCAGCTCGATCCACATGGGCGCGACGCTCACGACGCTGGGCGGC
>DATNPP010000350.1:0-7317 GCA_036703175.1 Oscillatoriaceae cyanobacterium | reverse complement strand
ACGCAGGGACGCTGGCGCCGGTAAAAACCTTCAATCTGGCGGTCCGAGTCAGCTCGGACCGCCTTTTTGCTTGGCAATCCCTTAGCGCGGCCTTAAGAAAGTACCCGAAGCGCGTGACCGACAACCCGAGCAGGTGTTAATCAACTGTCCGGAGTTCGCCATGCCGTTCCTTTCGACTTTGGCCGCCCACGCCGCCGATGCGCTCGAAAAATCCGCCCGCCCCGCGACCGTGATCGAGCGTCGCGCGTCGGACACGGTGGTGCCGGCGATCGCCAAGGACGCCCTCGCGCTCTCGGCGCCCGCGCCGGCCGCGCGCCATCTCTGGTCGCGCGCGACGCAGACCGATGCCAAGGGCTTTTTCCGCATGCCCGCGGGCATCTGCGACGACTTCGAAGATACCGACCTCAGCGCCAAGACCAAGCAGCAGATCGCCGAGGACTTCAAGACCATGAAGGACGTCGGCGTCAAGGAAATGCGCCTGGGCATGAGCTGGTGCCGCATTCAGACCGGCAAGAACGAGTACGACTGGAGCTTCTGGGACTACCTGGTCAACACCGCGAACAAGCAAGGCATCCGCCTGATGCCTTACATCTGCTACACGCCCGAGTGGGTGGGCGACCACACGCCGGATTTCTGGCATCATCCGCCGACGAACCTGAACGCCTTCGCCGACTTCGCCGAGACGGCCGCCAAGCGCTACAAGGGCAAGATCACGAGCTGGGAGCTCTGGAACGAGCCGGACAACGCGGCGTACTGGCAAGCGCCCGGCACGGCCGAGCAGAGCGCGGACACCTTCGCCAAGATGCTCACGCCCGCGATCGAGCGCCTGCGCAAGGTCGATCCGAGCGCCGGGCTGATCCTCGGCGGCATGTCCGTCGGCCGCGGCCCCTTCTTCGATCGCCTCATGACCAAGTACCACCTGGGCGATCGGGTGGACGCGGTCAACGTGCACGCCTACTACCGCACCTGGAACGAGGGGCCCGAAGAGTCCCTCACCGCCCATCTGCAGGGCATGAAGGAATTGATCGATCAGACCACCGGCAAGGCCAAGCCTGCCCTGAATCTGGACGAGTTCGGCTACTCTTCCCATCGCTACTCGCAGACGCAGGCCTCCCAGTGGGGCAATCAGCTGATCTACAACTACGAGCACACGCCCGCCTACCAGGGCGAGGAGCTGTTCAAGGACCACACCACGGCCCTGGCGTCGGGCACCACCTCGCACGTGGCCTGGTACCGGATTCGCGATTTGCAGCCGAGCACCGGCGTGATCGGCGACAACAACAACCTCTACCTCGGCTTGCTGGATCCCCAGGGCAAGCCCAAGCCGGCCTTCGACGCCATGAAGTTCTTCAATCAGCTCTTCGATCAGCCCACGCGCTCGCTCGACGGCAAGGTGAAGATTCAGGCGCCGGCCGACTCGCAGGCCCAGGTGCACGTGCTGCAGAAGAAGGACGGCAAGGTCGTGGTGGTCGGCTGGCTGCGCGATTCGTCGCCTTCCGAGGTGGCGGACAAGTCCGGCATGGCCACGGATACCCGCCAGGAGTCCGTTTCGATTCAGTTTCCCGGCCTCAAGCTCTCGAAGCTCAGCCAATTCGATTCGGCCGGTAAGGCCGTGTCGACGGGCGCACAGCTCAAGAGCGGCGTCCTTTCGAACGTGCCACTGCGGGGCGATCGGGTCTTCGTCGCCGAGCTCACGCCATAAGCACGTTCCAGCGCATACGAATCAGGCGGTAGTCGACCGAGGGAGCGGGGTACAAGACCAGCGTCTTGTGCCCCCCCAAGGGCCGTCACGGAAGCACGACTTGGATTCGCCCCATCCCTTTCGGGAGCCCCATCGGGACCCTCGTCTCGCCAAGAGACTCGCGGCCCTCACTTCGGACGCGCGCGCCACGCTGGCCGCCGGCGTGCTGCTCGGCGAGTTCGACGCCGAACTGCTCACCGCGCTGACCGGTTTGTCCGAGGCGGCGGTGGCGGCGGCGATCGCCCAGCTGGTCGCGAGTAGCCATTTCCACGCCGAAGCCCGTAGCCTGGCCGAACCGGCGCTGCGCGAGCCCTTGCTCGACATGATGCCGGAAGATGTGGCGCGTGCCGTGCGTTCCGCCCTGACGGCGGGCCAGCGCAGCGCCGAGCGCTTCGAGCACGAGGCCGCCGACCGCTACTTGAGTGCCGGATTGGCCCTGTTGGCGCGCGCGCGCGAGGACGACGCGCGATTGGATTATCTCAGTGCCCTGGCGGACGTGCGGCGCGTTTCGGGCGACGCCGAGGGCGCGCTGCCGCTCTACGAGGAGGCGATTCGCGAAGCCGAGTCGCGTGGCGAGCTGCTTCGCCTCGCGACGTTGCTCACCTCGCTCGCCAAGGTGCAGCAAGGGCTCGGGCGATTGTCCGAGGCGCTGCAAAGTTGCGAGCGCTCGCTCGACGTCAGCCTGCAAGCGGGTGATCTGGGCAACGCCGGCCGCTGTTTGATGACCTCGGCGCGGATTCACCTCTATCGCGGGGAGAAGGAGCAAACGCACGCCGACCTGGATCATGCCCTGCGCCTCGCGCGCGAGGCGGACGATCGCAGCCGGCTCGCCGAGGCGCTCGCGCTCAAGGGATTTTTGCTGGTGCTGGTGCCGGAGCGCCAGGAAGAGGGCCTCGACAACCTGCACGCCTCGATCGAGTTGCTCATCACGCTCGGCGATCGCGTGGGCCTCAACATGAGCTATATGCTGCTCGGCGATGCTCTGAGCCAGCTGGGCGACTACACGGGCGCGCGAAAGTCCTTCGCGCAGGCGCGTGCTCTGTGCCAGGAGGTCGGCAACCGCACGGAGGAAGGCATCGCGCTGATTAACCTGGCGATCGCCGCGCTCGAGCTGGGCGACTTCGCCGAGGCCGGCGCGCTGGCCGGTGAGGCCCGGCAGCTCGGCGAGGCGATCGATCAGGACTTCCATCGGGTGCTGGCGAGCGCGCTCGAGACGACGGCCGCCGCGCTTCAGGGCCGGCTGGCGGGAGCGCTCGGCGCCCTCGACGCGGCGCTCAGCCAGGCGCGCGCCCTCGGCAACAAGTACCTGGAGGCCCTCGTGCTGCCCTACGTGATGACGGTGCGACTGTTCGCCGGACGGCTGCGCGAGGCGATCGCCGCCGGCGCCGAGCTCGAGGCGCTGCACCATCAAGAATCCGAAAGCCGCATGCACGCGGAACTGGCCGAGGCGCACGGCCGCCTGGGCGAAACCAAGGCGGCCGAGACGCACGCGGAAGCGGCCTGGCAGCGGGCCTCGGAGAGCTGCTCGCAGGGCCACATGGCCTGGGCGTTACGCGCCAGGGCGCTCGTGGCTTTCTATCGCGGCGATTGGGAGCTGGCGCGCAAGACGGCGCTGTCGAGCCAGGCGATCGCGACGCGTCTCGAGCTGCGCTACCTCGGCGCGCTGCTGGACGGCTTGCTCGGAGAAATCGATCGCGGCGAGGGACGACCTGAAGCGGCCAAGCATTTCAAGGCCATGGGCGATCGCGCGCGGGCGTTGGACCTGCCGCTGCTGGAAGCGGCGAGCCTGGCCGGTCTCGCGGCGATCGAGCCGGAGCAGGCTTCCGCGGCAGTCGCCCTGTTGAAGCGCATTTTGAAGCCGCTGTCTCGCGCGGAACGCACCCATTTTCTCGCGCATGGGCCATGGGCCGCTTTGTGGAGCGGGCTCGAGGGTGTAAACTCGTAAGGAACCTATTTTTTCTGGAGGCATTATGAACAAGACTGTTCTCGTCATGAGCGGTCTTACGCTATTGGTTGTGGCCGCTTGTTCCGGTCAACTCGGTTTACCGACTCAAACTCCCGCTGCGGCGGCACTGTCCGGTGAGGTGAGCTTGCCGGTGGGCTTGCTGGATCCGAGCCACGTGATTCCCACCGGCATCGGCGCGGTGATTCCCGCGGGCGCGGGCAACGTGATCGCCGCAGGCGGCGGCAACGTGATCGCTGCCGGCGCCGGCAATGTGATCGCCGCCGGCGCGGGGAACTACCGCGTGCTGGACGTGACGCCCGATCAGGAACTGCCTGTTTCGGGCGCGCACGTCGCGGCGCTGGATCCTTCCACGCTCGCGCGTCTTCCCGGCGTGCCCGACGCACAGACCGACGGCACGGGGCACTTCCAACTCACCGGCGTGCCCGCGGGCAGCCTCGTGGTCCTGGAGGCGGCCTTCTTGTCGCCGGACAACAAATACGCCTACCGGCTGCTCGAGCTGGCGCGGGCAGGCCAGAGCGGCGACGCCCCGGTCTCGTACGCCTCGACGCTCGTGGTGGAAGCGCTGGTGCAGCAAGCCGCCACGAAGCCGGGCACGGTGGATTGGACCACGTTCGATCCGACCGCCCTGGCCCCCGCCGAGGCCGCCGTGCGCCAGGCCTTCAAGAGCATGCCGGCGGATCAGGGCTTCAACGAGCTGGCCACCGCGATCGATGTGGAGCCCCAGGCATTGGCCTCCGGCACCGCGTTGCCGGGAACGCTGATCGCCCCCAGCCCCTCGCTGCCGCCTCTGCCGGCCCTGTCGGCGACGGGCACCGTGCTGCCGGGCGCCGTGAGCAGCGCCGTGGGTGGTGTTCTTTCGAGCACCGCGCCGTTGACGAACACGCTGACCGGCACGCTCGCGAGCACCGCGTCCAGCGACACGTCGACCGCGCTGCCCGGCGCGCTCGCGAGCACGGCGTCCAGCATCGTGTCGAGCACGGTCCCCGGCGCGCTCTCGAGCACGTCCGGCGTCCTCTCGAGCACCGTGCCGGGGGCCCTCGCGAGCACCGTGGCGATCGTCAGTAGCGCGCCGACCAATGTCGTCACCTCGAGCGTGCCCTCGACGCTCTCGAGTACCGTGAGTCAGGTGACCGGCAGCTTGCTGCCTTCGCCCACGTCGTCCTCGCTGCTCCACCTGTAGTTCAAAACGCCGACCGTCAGACTGCGCGCCATGCTTCCGGGCATGGCGCGCGCGTCGTGAGTGAATTTCTCTTTACCGTCCATTAACACACTCGTGAGATCGTGCTAACCGAATTTTCGCGCCGCGGGCCGATGTTTAGATCATCAAGGTTTGAGAGTGAGTTCACGAGGAGTCCCGCATGTCGATCTACACGAGCTTCCCCGGCGTCACCACCCCGGCGCCCACCAATGCGTTCCAGACCGGCTTGAACCAGCTGGCGGCGCAGGTGCAGCAGCTGCAAGCCCAGACGACGGCCGCCGGGACCTCGGCGTACAACAACGCCACGCTGGTCGCCTCGTTCAACGCCCTGGTCAACACGGTCGGCCAGTACCAGACCGCGGTGACCAACGCCGGCGCCAACGGCGCGCCGTACCAGGCGACGCTGAACGCGATGGACGCGCAGCTGAACCAGATCAAGACGACGCTCACCACGCCGGCCGCCACGCCCACCACCGCCGGGATGCCCTACGGCACTCCCTACGGCACCAACTACGGCAGCGTCTACGGCGCCGATCGCTTCTCGATGGGCCTGAACGCCCTCAGCCAGCAGATCAACCAGTTGCAGGCCGCGCTCAACCAGGCCGGCACCAGCGCGGGGCTGAACCCGACGATCCTCGCGAACTATCAGGCCACCTCGAAGCGCCTCAACCACTACATCACGGCCGCGAACAAGCGTGGCCTCGGGGCGAGCAATCCGATGGTGATGAACAGCCTGAACGCCATGAACGCGCAGATGTACCAGGTGCGCGCCACGCTCGAAGCCGACTACCGCGCGACGCACAACGGCATGCTGCCCGGTGAGGCCCCGACGAATCCGTATCCCGTCGCGCCCTACACGCCGAGCCCGTACGGCGTGAATCCCTACACGCCCGGCGCGCAGAACAATCCGGCGATGGACATCGTCGGAGCGGTCGGGGCGATCGCCGGCCTCGTGGGCATGTTCCAGGGCAACAACCGCCACCACCGTCGCTAGTCGCGCATCACCCCGGCAGAATGATGTCGACGCCGAGCTCCTGGCCAGCCTGGATCTCGGCGTTGATGAACGCCGCGAGCTGCTCCTGCTGCTCGCGCGCCAGCTCCTCGAACTTGATGCCCAACCCGTAGCCTTCCTCGCCGAGCTGGCTGCGCACGATCGTGCCGACCAGGTTCATGGTCGGCAGATCCGGCAACGAGAGGAAGATCAACAGGCGATCGCCCGCGCCGTAGGCCTCCTGGGCCATCGCGTAGCAGCCTTCCGCGCTGAGATTGGCGATCGTCAGCGACGTGAGCTCGCCGTTCGGCTCGCCCGTCTCGGTGATCGGCATGGCGACCACCAGCGCGTTGAATTGAATGCGCACGAAGGTGCGACGCTGCACGCGCTCGCACTCCTTTTCATCCGGCCGCGGCAGAAACCACCAGCACTCGTGGTGCGAGGCGATCGGCAAGCGCGCCTGGTAGTAGAACTGCTGCGAGGCGAAGCGCAGCAGCACCGGCATCTTGGGCGGCAGCAGCCCCGGCGCGACCTGCAGGCACAGCGTCTGCTCGCTCGAGCCCAGAATCTGGGCGGCGTGCTCGGTGCCGTCAATCTCGAGCGTGACGGATTGAAAGGAGGGGAGCGCCATTCTCGCCATCGCGATCGCCTTTCCGGACGCAAACGTCCTTAGGGGGTATACCCCAACGATGCTTGCTCCTAGCGTTCGGCTTCCAGCCACACTCTTGGCACATTTTTGTTGTACACTGAAGCGGCACCCCCCGAGGCGAGGATCGATCGGCTTGAACTCCCTGGCTCCACCGCGCGTGCGTCCCGAGGCCGCACCCCGGAAATCACGCTGGCGCGCGCTGGGCGGCCAGTTGGCGCCTTGGCACGCGCTGGTCTTCGCGGCGTCGTTGACGCTCAAGCTCTACTACGTGCACTACAACCTCGGCCTGGGCGATTCATGGAGCCAGGGCATCCTCGCCAGCCTGCTGCTCTTCACGCTCGCGTTCGCCTTTCTGGTGCTTTGCCTCGCGCCGAACCTCCGGCCGCGCTGGCGCATCGCCGGCCATCTGCTGTGGGTGCTGGCCCTCGAGATCGATCTGGTGTTCTACCGCTTCTACGGGAATCTGCCCGTGAGCGGCAGCGTCAAGCAGGCGGGCGGCCTCGGCTCGGTCGCCTCGGACGTGCTGGGGCTGCTGCACCCAAGCGATTTGGTGCTGCTGATCGATCTGCCCATCCTCGCCTGGATCGCCGTCAAGGCGTATCGTCGCGGCCTCGCGCCTCGCCGCAGACACGCGTTCGCGGGCTTTTGGGCCTGCGCGGCCGTGCTCGGAATGTGGAACTGCGGCGAGCCGCCCTTTGCCTTCGCGCTGCACTTGAATTCACAACCGGACCTGGTGCTACGCTACGGCGTGTTCCACTACCAGGCGTCCCAG
>DATNPP010000620.1:0-2380 GCA_036703175.1 Oscillatoriaceae cyanobacterium | reverse complement strand
AGCAACGTCTTGCTCGCCAGATCCGGCTCGAACGCGCCGAGATCGACGCGCACGAGGTCGCCGGGCGGCGCGTAGATCGGATAGCGGTAGGTGGCGTCGGGCTGCCGTCGCGCGTCCAGCAGCGGCAGGTGGTAGCCCGTGAAGAGCACCTGATTCGCGTTCGCATCCATCGGCACGGCCTCGAACTCGTTCGCCACGTCCTGCGCGAAGCGCGGCGTGCCGAACTCGTCTTCGACCAGCTCGCGCAAGCGCGCGGCGGTCTCGAACAGGCGCGAGACGGGCACCGGGCGGCCGGCCAGCGTCAGCGTGGCGGTTTGCAGGTGGGAAAGGTAAGCGATGTCGTGATCCAGCCCGGCCAGCAGCGAGGCGCGATCGCCGTCGTCCGAATACGGCACGAGCGGCGGCGTCGTCGACGGCAGAACCAGCGTGCCGAGCACGGCGGCGAGAAGGACGGGGCGTAGCATCAATCGCGGCGATTTTGCTTGCGCGCCTGGCGGGTCGCCTTGCGCTTGGCCTTCGCCTTGTCGGCCGGCTTGGCTCTCGGCGCGGGCCGCTCGGGCTCGGCGACCAATCCCGGCATCAACGCGAAGCCCGCGAGCACTTGCTCGAAGGTGATCAACCGCTCGTCCACGCGCCCCATCGCGAAGGCGTCCTCGATCGCGCGATGCGCGGCATCCGCGCGCAAGCGCATCAGGCCGCGAATCAGCTCGGCGTTCAGCGCGGGCGGGTTCTCGTCGTAGGCCTCGAGCGCGGCCGCGAGCGCGTCGACCACCGTGGCGCGCGTCTCGGGAGCGGCGAGCGCCACCTCGGTCATCTCCTGGGTGACGGACTGGCGCTGGGCGACGTCGGCGAGCTCGTCGCGCAGCACCACCAGCGCGGCGGGCAGGCTTTCGGGACCGATCGATGCGGGCATGGGGATCCTCCGCTCCATCCAACCACGCGCCCCCCGTGCGCCGTCAAGCGCGAGGACTTGACATGGAGAAGGTCGAAATCTATACTTAGATAGTTCTATCACGAACTAATTGGCGAGCCCTTTTTGAACAGGAGCGATCATGTCCATCACGTCTGCCACCCCTTCCGCCACCGCCACGGGCGGCCTGTGGCAAAATTTCGTCGCCACCGCGGCCGATCCCGGCGCGCTCGTCGCGCGTCTGGCCCTCGGCATCGTCATGTTCCCGCACGGCGCGCAAAAGGCGCTCGGCTGGTTCGGCGGCTACGGCTTCAAGGCCACGCTGGGCTTCTTCACGCAGGGCATGCACATTCCGCTGCCGCTCGCGCTGCTGGCGATCGCCGCCGAGTTCCTGGGCTCGCTGGGCCTGATCACCGGATTGCTGGGCCGCGTCGCCGCGTTCGGCATTCTGGTCAACATGCTCGTCGCGATCGCGACGGTGCATCTGCACAACGGCTTCTTCATGAACTGGGCGGGCACCCAGCATGGCGAAGGCTTCGAGTACCACCTGCTGGCGATCGGTTTGGCGCTCGTGGTGCTGTTCAAGGGCAGCGGCGCGTTGTCGCTGGATCGCCTGTTCACCAAAGACGCCCGCTAAAGGAGGCTCCTCATGCTGACGCTGCGTCCCGCTCAAGAGCGCGGCCACGCCGATCACGGCTGGCTCGACACTTACCACAGCTTCTCGTTCGCCGACTACTACGACCCCCGCCACATGGGCTTTTCCGCGCTGCGCGTGATCAACGAGGATCGCGTCGCGCCGGAGCGCGGCTTCGGCATGCATCCGCATCAGGACATGGAGATCGTGACGCTCGTGCTCGAAGGCGAGCTCGAGCATCGGGACTCGATGGGCAACACCTCGCGCATTCGTCCCGGCGAGGTGCAGCGCATGAGCGCCGGCACCGGCGTGCGGCACAGCGAGGCGAATCCCTCGGCCGACACGGGCGTGCACCTGCTGCAGATCTGGATTCTTCCCTCGCAGCGCGGCTTGGCGCCCAGCTACGAGCAGAAGGCCTTTCCGGCCGAGTCGCGCCGCGGCCAGCTGCGGCTGGTGGCGTCGCCGGACGGGCGCGACGGCTCGGTCACGCTTCATCAGGACGCGAGCCTGTACCTCGCGACGCTTGAAAAGGGCGATCGCGCCGTGTTCACGCCGGGGGCCGGGCGCAAGGCTTACGTGCACGTGGCGCGCGGCGCGCTGGTGCTGAACGGGCAGCCGCTGGGCGCGGGCGACGCGGTGCGCGTCGAGGACGAGCAGACGCTCGCCTTCGAGACGCCCGAGTCGGCCGAGGTGCTGCTTTTCGATCTGCCGTAACGCGAAAAGGCACGGCGGGCGCCATCGAGCGCCCGCCTTTTTTTGTCCGAGTGGCTCGCTCGCTGGGTAAACAAAGCTTGGGCGGTGACGTCAGTTTCGACCGTCTCGGCCCTATAACCATG
>DATNPP010000619.1:0-1834 GCA_036703175.1 Oscillatoriaceae cyanobacterium | reverse complement strand
GAACACGCTGTGGAATTCGGCGAGCCGCGCGCAGCGCCGCCGGCCGGAGCTCATCGCCGCGTTCGCGCGCCGCTCCGCCGCGCAGGGCCAGGTGCTGGCCGCTATGGACGAGATCGAATCGGCCGAGCGTCGCGAATGGAGCGACGCGCTAGCGCTCGCGTACGCCGATCTCGGGCCCGCCGAGCTCGCGGCGCGCACGCGCAAGGCCGAGAGCTGGCTCGCGCTCGCGCCGAACAGCGCGGCGCTCGCGACCGCGCTCGGCCGGCTCTGCGCGCAGCAGTCGTTGTGGGGCAAGGGTCAGCAATATCTCGAGCGCGCGATCGCGATCGATGAATCGCCGCTCGCGTGGGAGACGCTCGGCGACTGCTACGCCGGCGCGGACGATGCGGCGACGGCGAGCCGTTGCTACGCGAACGCGTTGCGCCTGGCTCGCGGCGAAGCGACGGTTCCGGTTGCTCCGCACTCGCTGCAAGGATCGGTCGATACGCGCGCGCTTGCGTTCGAGGAACGGAGCGAGCATGGCGTGCCGCGGTTGCCTGGTGTGAAGGCGGGGTGAGGCGCTTTCCCCTTGTATGTTTGTTTTTGCAGTACCCGCAGCCGCAGACCGAAATTCCCCAGGTGAAAAAGACCGAGGGAGAGCGTGGGTCGCGGCAGCGGTTTTAGATGAGAGAACCCGAACGGTTGATAGAGCATAAAGCTCGCATGGCAAGGCCGGGAGTCCCATCATGGAACTGAAAAGAGAAGGTGAAGTGTGGGGCGTGGATGTGTCCAAGGGACAGTTGGACGGTGCGACGTGGCCGGCGAGGAAGCCGTGGTCGCATGAGCACACGCCGGAGGGATTGAACGAGCTGGTCGAGCGGGCGAAGGCGTTGAAGCCGCGGCTGGTGGTGCTGGAGGCGACGGGCGGACTGGAGATCGATGCGGCGGCGGAGCTGAGCCGGGCGGGAGTGGCGGTGGCGGTGGTCAACCCGCGCCAGACGCAACGCTTTGGGCAGGCGCTGGGCATTCTGGCCAAGACCGATCGCGTGGATGCCGAGGTGTTGGCGCGCTTTGGCGCGGTGACCGATCTGCAGCCGCGAGCGCTCAAGGACGAAGCGCTGCGGGCCCTGGACGAGGTGCTGACGCGGCGACGCCAGACGGTGGAGATGCTGGTGATGGAACGCCAGCGACGGGCGCAGGCACGCGAGGCGCAGGTCCGAAAGCACCTGGACAAGCACATCGCCTGGTTGCAACAGGCGGTGAGCGACTTCGACGAGGAGCTACGTCGGCGCATCAAGGACAGCCCGGCGTGGCGCGCCCGGGATGACCTTCTACAGAGTGTCAAAGGGATCGGCGACATCAACGCGGCGACGCTGATCGCCGACTTGCCCGAGCTTGGGAGGCTCGATCGCAAGCAGATCGCCGCGCTGGTCGGCGTGGCGCCGTTCGCCCGCGACAGCGGAAAGATGCGCGGCAAGCGCTGTATCTGGGGTGGCCGCGCGGTGGTGCGTCATGCGTTGTACATGGCGACCCAAAGCGCGCGTCGCTACAACCCGCAGATCAAGGCGATGGCCGATCGGCTGCGTGCCAAAGGCAAGCCGGCGAAGGTCGTCCTCGTCGCCTGCATGCGCAAGCTGCTGACGATCCTGAACGCGATCGTGCGCTCGGGCGTGCCATGGAATCCGAATCACGCGACCGAACGTTTTGCTTGACGGAGAACACGGTTGCTCTCCCGCTTTGCGGGAGAGGGTTGGGATTTAGGGCCGGCGAAGCTGCGACGTCCAACTCGCATCGCCTCGACGAAGCCGCGAACCACGCTTCCCTCATCCGGCGCTTTCGCGCCACCTTCTCCCGC
>DATNPP010000347.1:0-5581 GCA_036703175.1 Oscillatoriaceae cyanobacterium | reverse complement strand
CGCCCGCGTTGAGCGCGACGTGGGTTTCGACCACGACGCGCTGGCCGCCCAGCTCGAGCACCGCCTCGGCGCCCGAGGCCGCGACCACGCGCGCGACCACGTCGCCGCGCGGTTGCGTGGCGGCGTTCGGCGTGTTGGTGGGCGTCGTGCTCTCGGCATCCGAGCCGACCACGATGTTGTGCCGCGCGAAGTCGATGCCACGGATCAGCATGGCGACCTCCGGCGACCGGGGGAGGCTCCCCCACCCAGCCGAAGCCCCTGAACAGGGCTTCGGCGTCCCTCCCCCCCACCGAGGGGAGGGAGCGCGCGCGAGCGCGCGAGGTCGCGGAGGCCGGTGGTGGTGCGCGTCCCGTCGGCATGCCCGAACCAGGAATCGCACGCCCCCTCCCCCGGGTGGGGGGGCGGGATGTCGGCGACCCGTTCAGGGGAGCCGACGGGGTGGGGGGGCCCCCCGGCCGCGCAATCCGTCCACTGCCACACCCAAACCAAAAAGGACGCCGGCACGGAGCGATCACGAAGCGCGTTTGAATTCTCGATCATCGTGGTCTACTCCGTGGAACCGGCGCCCTTGGGCGGCCTTCAGGTTACTGCTTGAGCTGCAGCACCGTCTGGAGAATCTCGTCGGAGGTGGTGATCACCTTCGAGTTGGCCTGGAAGCCGCGCTCGGTGACGATCATGTCCGCGAACTGCTGCGAGAGGTCGACGTTCGAGCTCTCGAGCGCGCCCGAGGTGATCGTGCCCGCCTCGGCCTGGCCGGCGTAGCGGATGATGGCGTCGCCCGAGTTCGGCGTCGTGATGAAGCCGCTCTCGCCGTTCTTCATCAGGCCGGCCGGGTTGGTGAAGGTCGCGATCGCCACCTGGCCCAGCAATTGCTGGCGACCGTTCGAGAATACGCCGTTGATCGTGCCGCTCTTGTCGATCGTGATGCCGGTCAACTCACCGCGGGTGTAGCCGTCTTGGTCCGCAACGACGGCCGTCGCCGGCGTCGCGAACTGCGTAATGCCGGAGGCCTGGCCCTGCTGGCCGAAGTCCGGAGTGACCGTGGTCGAGGTGGTCGTGCCGTCCGGCAGATTCCAGGACAACGCCACGCCGCCTGCGTCAAACTTTCCGCCCGTTGGACTCTGCATTGAGAGCAGGCCATTTTGGTCGAACGAAAGGTCGTTGCCGTTGCCAGCCGCCGAGGCAACCGGAGCAATCGTCATGGTCGGGTCGGTGTTCTCGACCGACCAAGTCCAAGACCCTGTCGTAGGACTCGGAGCGGGGTTGTGCGTGAACTTGATCGTGATGAAGTGCTGATTGCCGAGCGAATCGAAAACTTGGGTGCTGGTCTCGAAGTAATTCGGCGTCGAGGTCGGCGTGGGCATGGAGGTCGGAATGGTATCGTCCAGGTTTCCCTTCATGGTCAACGTCGTCGTCGCTTGCGGCGGGATCACGGCGCCGGAAGGGATCTGGATCGGCTGAACCGGCGACGAGTGATTGATCGAGTAGTTGAGTGCGCCAGACGCGCCGGGCGTCGCCGTCGGGTTCCAGCCCATCACCTTGAGGCCGTTCGCCGGGTTCACCAGGCTGCCCGTGCTGTCGAAGTCGAAGTCGCCCGCGCGGGTGTAGGTGACGTTGGGGCCGTCGGAGGTGATAAAGAAGCCGTCGCCTTGCAGCGCCAGATCCGTCACCTTGCCGGTAGTCTGCAGATTGCCCTGCGTCATCACCTGGTCGATGGTCGAGGTCACGGTGCCGAGACCGACCTGTTGCGGGTTCACGCCGCCGCGGTTGCCGCCGATCGCGCCCGGCGCACTCGCCGCGAGCTGCAGCTGCGAGACCTGATCTTCGAAGTTGACGCGGCTGTACTTGTAGCCGATGGTGTCGACGTTCGAGATGTTGTTGCCGATGACGTCGATGGCGGTTTGGTGCTGTTCGAGGCCACTCACGCCCGAATAAAGCGCACGAAGCATGGATTGTCTCCTCCTGAATGGAGGGCGTTGGGGCGAGCGCATTCGGCGCTCGTGGTGGCTTCCTCGATGAGGTCCGGCCTTCGTTTTCCCGACGCCCTTAAAGGGTGCTCAGAACTAACAGATGACAGCGCTGTCGATGTTGGTGAACACGTTCTCCTTCATGCTTGCCGGATCGACGGCGGTAATCACGGTCCGGTTCTTCACGCTGACGACCAGCGCGGCCTTGTCCGTGAGCACCAGGGATTCCTTCGCGCCTTTGGCGGCGGCCTTGTCTACTGCTCGGTGAATTTTGTCCCAATCTTGAGGCGTCAGCTGAATCTGTCGCGAGCTCAGCCGTTGTTGCGCGTGCGCGCTCAGTTTGAGATCCGGCTGGAGCTTTTGCTCGAAGATGTCCGAGAACGGCGTGCTCGGCTGCGCCTTGGGACCGGGAGCGACGTTGGGGGTGCCGGGTCCGAGCGGTCCGACGGATTGTAGAAAGCTCAGATCGTCGATCATCGTCGCAAGCCCTTACAAGCCGAGGCTCGCGCCGGGCAGGATGCTGGTATTCGTGTTGTCCGGCTGGCCCGCCGCGTTCGTCGGGGAGGAATTGCCCGACGTGACGCCCGCCGCGCCGGAATTGGCGTCGCTCGAACCCGAGGACCCGTCGGTCTGGGACTGATCGGTGATCGGCTTGTCGCTGACGTTCGTGATCGTGCTGGAGTCGTAGGCCTGGCCGTCGATGACCACGTTCGTCTTGTCGCCGGCCTGGCGCACCTCGGTGACGAGGCCCGTCACCGTGTTGCTCTGGTCGTTGCCGGAGGCGTCGGTGCTGGTGTTGACGAGCTGGACGTACTGGCCGATCAATCCGCTCGCCTGGCTGAGGCTGGCGAATTGGGCCGACTTGGACATCGTGTCGTTCAGGTTCTGCATCTGTTCGAGCGAGCTGAACTGCGCCATTTCCGAGACGAAGCTCGTGTCGTCCATGGGCTTTTCGGGATCCTGATTGGAGAGCTGGGTGGTGAGCAGCTTCAGAAACGCGTTCTTGTCGAGCGCGCCGCCGCCGTTGGTGGTGCTGGCCGTGGCCTTGCCGGCCGCGCCGATCAAATCGGCGGCGTTGCCGACCAGCCCGGTGCCGGTGGTTCCAGTGGACATAGGGAGTTCCTCCTGCCTGAGGGCCGTGCGTTAAGCCCTCGTTCGCCCTCTTTAGCTATCGGAGGGCGAACGAACGGACTTTAAGCGCAGCGAAATCAGGCGACGTAGTTGACGGCGGAAAGGTCGTCGGTGGGGGCGAGCTGAGCGAAGACTTCGTCGCTCGGGTCGTCCGCGAGCCACTGGCGGTAGCCGGCGGCCTGGAAGAGCCCGGGGTTGGCCTGTTGCTGCTGCTGGAACATCTGTCCTTGCTGCTGCGCGGCCGCGCCGAAGCCGTTGTTGCCCAGTTGCGCGCTGTTGAGCGCCACGTCGACCCGGTCGACCTTGATGCCCAGGTCCGAAAGGGCCTGTTGCAACGTCGCGACCTGGTTGTCGATCAACCCTTTCACCTGCTGGTTGTCCGAGGTAATCGAGGCCGAGACCACGCCGTTCTGGCTCATCACCTTGATCTCGATCTTGCCGAGATGCTCGGGGCTGAGCTGCAGCTTGAGCGTGTTCTGCTGGCCGGCCTTCAGCGCATCCATCTGCTTGACGATCTGCGTCATCACATCGTCGCCGCGCGGGCCTTCGACCTGCTGGGCGACGGCGAGCTTGGCGTCGATGGACTTCGGACCGTTGTCCGGACCGAGCACTTGCACGAGTTGGTTCGCGCTTTGCGGATCCGAGCCCTGGTCCTGGGATTGCTGCTGGGGCTGCTGGTCCGCCGCCTGCATCAAGGCGGCGAGTGGAGCGGACATCCCGGTGGGTTGAGCACCGTCCAACGTCTGCGCCGTGGTCGTCGAACCGTTCGTTTCTTGTTGCTTGAGGTTGTCGAGCAACTGGGTGATGAGGTTGGCCGCGGGCCCCTTGGCCTCGATGTGCGTGACCTGAACCGCCTCGCCCGGTTTGACCGCCGTGGCCGTCTCGATCTTGATGTTGCCGAGATCCTTGCTCGCCTGCGTGACGAAGGCGGGCACGTTCTGGGCGTTCTGGGCCTGAACCTGGCTTTGCTGCGCCTGAGCTTGCGCCTGAGCGTTCGCCGGGGTCCCCGGCGTCCCGGTCTGGCCGAGTTGCTGAAGCGCCTGGAGTTGCGCCTGGGTCGCTTGCGCCTGGGCTGACTGAGCCTGCGCCGTTTGCGCTTGCTGGCCGGCCGTTTGCGCGGGCTGGTTGCTGTTGGCGGTGATCGCCTGCGCCGTGCCCTCGGTCTGGATCGCTTGCTGCTGCACGGTCTGCGTGCTCACGAGCGGGGTCGCCACGAGCACCGCGAGCATGGCTTGCGCCTGCGCGTCGGGCGTCGTCGATTGGCTGGCCGTCTGGGCGTTCGGATCGGACTTGTCGGCCTGGTTGGCCTTCGCATCCGCCTGGGCGTTGGGATCGGCCTTGGCGTTCGGATCGGTCTTGCCGGTCGCGTTCGCCGTGGTCGACTTGTCGGCGCTGTCCGTCTTGCTCGCGGTCTCCGGCTTCGCGTTTTGCGGATCGGAGTTTTTCACGGGCTTGGCGGGTGCCTGGGAGTCCTCGGACTTGGCGGGCGCGTTTTGATCGGCCTGCTTCGCCTGAGCGTGATCCGGCCGTTGGGCCTGCTGGGTGTCCGAGGGCTGATCGTTCGTGCGATCGCTCGGCGTGTTGTCCTGTCGAACCGGTTCTTGCGGCTTGTCGGCCAATTGGAAGCGAGACGCTTGTTGCGCCTGGTCCAGAGCCGCGCCGAAGTCCAGTCCGGCTTTGCGAGTCGCCTGCAGTGCGAAGTTGGAGTGCGCCAACAACGCGCCGAGGTCGACCGCGTTCGTCTGTGTCATTCGGTCACCTCCTTCCGATGGATCAAATGCACAGAGGGGTTTCACTCACCCATCGGCAAGGAAGCGGCGAAAGTTTAACCCGTTACGGCGAGCCGTCGGATTTACGCACGTGCCGTCCCATCGCCAGCTCGTCGATCAACGCGGCCTCGGCCTGCTCGATCTCGTCGCGCCAGGCCTTCTCGTCGCGCTCCTTGAGCTTTTTCATGACCTCGGCCTCGCGCATGGCTTCCGCCAGCAGATCGCGCTGATTGTTCACGCGGGCGATCGCCGTGTCGACCTCGTCTTGCTGCACGCGCACGCGCCGCTCGATCTCGCCGAAGTAGTTCTGATAGAGCACCAGCGTGTCGAGATCGACCATGCCCTGAAGCGCCACGAACTCGCCCTTGCGGGTGGCCTCTTCTTCCTTCAGCTTCGCGAGGACGCGCTCGGCCCTGGATTGCTCGCCGAGCAGGCGCGTGAGGGCCTCTTCTTCTTGCTTCTGGCGCCGCTCGCGGACTTCGAGCACGGTCTGATAGCGGAAACGGAAGCGCTTGGGCATAGGGCACTTATACCCGGGTACATGAGCCGCGGAGGCGCCTTTTGGAACCCCTCGTCTCGATTCTCGTCGTCAATTGGAACACGCGCGCGGTCACGCTCCAGTGTCTGCAATCGCTCGCGGCGTCGGCGATCGCCGTGCCCCACGAGGTGATTCTCGTGGACAACGCCTCGACCCACGGCAGCGCGGCGGCGATC
>DATNPP010000603.1:0-2200 GCA_036703175.1 Oscillatoriaceae cyanobacterium | reverse complement strand
GCCCGTCCAGGGACACGGACTGGGTGGGGGAGTCTCCTTGTGGTCAGCCGGCGCACGAAGTCTCCTTGAGGTCCGCAAAGAGACTCCCCCACCCAGCCTCAGCCCCTGAACAGGGCTTCGGCGTCCCTCCCCCTCTCCAGGGGAAGGGGCGCGCGGTTAGCGATACGATGCGAGCGCCGCGACCAACCCCTCGAGCGTGCTCGGCTCGGCCTCGCACGCCGGCTCGACCCCCAACTCACGGAGCGCCGCGCTGGTTTTCGGCCCGAGGCTCGCGAGCCTCGCGCAACGCAGCAACTCCGGTCGCGCCATCGCGCCACTCAGCGCGCGCACGGCCGAACCACTCGCGAACGTGACCCAATCGACCCCGCCAGCCTCGAGCGCCGCCTCGAATGCCGCCACGTCCTGCACCGCCGACACCGTCCGATACGTCACCACATCCTCGACGCTCGCCCCGGCCGCGCGCAGCGCTTTCGGCAACACCTCGCGGGCCAGGTCTCCACGCGGCAGCAGCACCCGGCAACCAGTCACGCGTGGCGCGAGCAAGTCCGCGAGCGCCTCGGCATCGTAGCGTTCCGGAACGAGCACGTCGCTCACCCCCAACTCAGCCAGTCGCGACGCAGTGCGAGGCCCCACCGCCGCGACCCGCAGGCCCGGCGGCAATTGCGCACCGGCTTGCGCGAGGGCCTCGACGGCGTTGCCGCTCGTCACGACGAGCCAATCGAACTCGGGCAATCGGGCGATCGCCTCTGCCAACGCCGCCGCATCGATCGCGACGCGAATCGCCGGCAGCGCAACCACCGTCGCCCCCAGCGCCTCCAGGCGCTCGCGCAGCGGCTCTGAGGGCGCGTCGGCGCGGGTGATCACGATGCGCTGACCAGCAAGCGAGGACATGAGGAGGGCGCCGCCTTTCTCGCGAATTATAACGCGCCGCGGCCGGTGCGCGAAACGTGGGTAAGATACGATTGCCCGGTACCTTCCACGAGCCGAAAAACTTGCCCCCAAGCTCCCTTCACGATCGCTACGACATTCTGAACCCGATTGCCCAGGGCGGCATGGCGCTCGTGAGCCTCGCACGCGAGGTCGACACGGGCCGCGAGGTCGCGCTCAAGCACCTCACCGTGCCGCCCGGCCAGCGCGTCGACGAGTGGCGCTTGCGCTTCCAGCAAGAGTTCCACACGACGAGCCGGCTGCGGCATCCGCACATCGTCGCGACGTACGACTACGCGGTCGCCCGCGACGGCTTGCCCTTCTTCACGATGGAGTATTTGCCCGGGCCGGGCCTCGAGGCGCTCGTGCCGATGAGCGCCGAGCAGCTGCAAAGCCTGCTGCCGGGCCTGTTACAGGCGCTCGGCTATCTGCATCACCAGGGTCTGGTGCACTGCGACCTGAAACCTGAAAACCTGCGTCTCGGCCAGGACGGCACCATCCGACTGATGGACCTCGGGCTCGTCGCCCGCGCCGGCCATCCGGCCCCCGGCTTGCAAGGCACGCTGGCCTACATGCCGCCCGAGATGGTCCGCCGCGCCGCGCTCGATCGCCGCAGCGACCTCTACGCACTCGGCTGCGTGCTCTACCATCTGCTCGCCGGCGTGCCGCCTTTCGCGGGCGAGCCGCGCGAGGTCTTGCGCGCGCAACTCGAGAAGCCGCCGACGCCTCTGCGCCAGCTCAAGCCCGAGCTGCCCGAGCGGCTGTGCGACCTCGTCATGCGCCTGCTCGAAAAAGATCCCCTCAAGCGCTTTCAGTCCGCCAACGAGGCCCTGCTCTTTCTGGGCGCCGGCGGCGACGAGGAAGACGACCAGACGCTGTTCCATCCGCCGCTCATCGGCCGCCAGAGCGAGCTACAGGAGCTCGAATCGGCGCTCGAGCGCGTCGGCGCGGACGGCTTCGAGGAAGTCTGGCTTCACGGCGACGGCGACGCCGGCCTCGAGCAGGTGCTCGAAGAGTTCTGCTGCCGCGCCCAGTTGAACGGCTGCACGGTGCTGCGCGGCGCGTTCCGTCCCCGCATGGCCCCGTTCGAGGGTCTGCGCGCCGTCGTGCGGGCCCTCGTCGCGTTGACCCGGCACCATCTGCCGGCCAATAGCCCCCACTACGCCGCGCTGGCCGCCGTGCTGCCCGAATTGGGCGCCGCGGGTCCGGACACGAGCGATCCCGAGGCCGTGCGGCTGCGCGTCTTCGAGGCGCTCACCGTGCTGTTGCGCCT
>DATNPP010000600.1:0-6818 GCA_036703175.1 Oscillatoriaceae cyanobacterium | reverse complement strand
GCTGACGATCCGATCGACGTCGTGCTCTACGGCCACAGCCACATCCCCTATTGCGAGCGGCACGGGGCGCTGTGGGTGATCAACCCCGGCTCCCCCAGCGACAAGCGCCGGCAGCCGCGCTATTCGTACGGCGTGCTCGAGATCGCGCGGGGCGTCGCGACCCCGCGCCTGCATTACTACGATCGCAAGTAGCGGCGACTAGACGCTCGCGCCCTTCTTTAGCGCCGGTTCGAGCGCGGCGGCTTGCGTGATGGTCGCCTGGCGCGGGAAAACCTTGCCGACGAGGCAGGCGTGCACTTCGGGGTCGCGATCCGAGCAGCAATCCTCGACGACGATCACGCGGTAATCCGCATCCGCGGCGTGGCGCAGCGTCGAGAGTACGACGCCGCTCGTGGCGATGCCGCCCATGATCAGCGTCTCGATTCCGTTGGCGCGCAGAATCATGTCGAGGTCCGTGCCGAAGAAGGCGCTGACGCGATGCTTGACCACGACGATGTCGCCTTCTTGCGCCGCCACGGCCGGGTGAATGGACTGCTCGGGCGAGGCCGGCATCGAGAATCGGCCGGATTGCTTGATCTGACTGAAGGTGAGGTTGTTCGGGCTGATCTCGGGAAAGCCCGGCCGGAAGCCGACCACCACGTAGATCACCTGCACGCCAGAGGCGCGGGCCACGCGCAACAGGCCGGCGGTGCGCTCGAGCAATCCTTCGCGATCGGTCGAGAAGTTCTCGACGATCGCGGTCTGAAAGTCCATGACGAGCAGCGCCGAACGCGCCGCCTCGATCTCTAGCATGATTGCCTCCTTCGGCCGACTGGAACGTCGGACCAGTATAGCAACCGGCTAGCGGTTCTGCTCGTGGCCGGCGTCCAGAAAGCCCATCGTCATGGCGTAGAGTTGCGGCGTCTGGCCCTTGCCGTTGTCCTCGCGCGGGCTGACCATCGCATGCGGCACGCCCTCGGGTGTGGGGTATTCGTAGAACCCGTTCTTGCTCGCGCCGCCGCTGCCGTTGTAGACCTGCTTGATCGCGCCCATGTCGGCCGCGTCGTCCGCGCCCGAGGTGAAGAACTGCACGGGTGCCTTGATCTTGCCGGCATTCGCGACGACCTCGCGGCCGAACTCTTCGGCGGCGTAGAGGTTGCCCACGTGGAAGATCGAGTGCCCGGCGCGGCCTTGCGGATTGTCGATGCCTTCGGCCGTCTGTTTCTGGCTTTCCTTGCCCCAGGTGAAGGGAATCAAATCGAGCAGCTTACCGGCTTGGTGGAAGGTGATCACGTCGAGCGCGTGGACGATGTCCATCACCCAGCCGAACGACTTCGGCCGCATGAACGGCGCATAGGCCACGACCTTCTGCACCTCGGGGTGACGCTCGGCGACCGCCAGGGCGATCTCGCCGCCGACCGAGAGGCCCATCACCGAGACGGGACCGCCGAGGGCCTTGGCGTCTTGAAAGGTCGAATCGGCGAAGCGCCCGTAGGCGTCGTAGTCCTCGCTTTTGACGAGCCCGCTCGGGTCCTCGGCGCCCTTGGCGTTCTTGAGCCCGTGGCCCGGCAAGCGCGGAATGTAGACGTTGTAGCCGTCGTCGTAGGCCTTTTGCGCCAGCTGCTGGAACTGCCAGGGCCCGGCGGAGTAGCCGTGGTACATCACGATCGTGCCCTTGGCGGGCGGCGTGGCATGCGCCATCAGCACGGTTTGCTCGCCCTTTTGCAGCGGCAGCGCCTTCTCGGCGTCGATCTTCTTTTGGATCGCGGCGATCGCCGCCGAATACGCCTGTTGCCGCGGCGAAGCCGCCGGCGTGACGCTCGGACGAGCGGGAGCCGCCTTGGCGGGCGTGCGGACGAGGGGACGCAGGCTGATGTCCATGACGAACCTCCGAATTGACTCGGAAGTTATCGCCGGACGATTCATCCTGGCGGTCAAGAATGCGTTAAGAAGGGGCTACGCCTCGGTGATGATATTGCCGCTAGCCCAGCGGGTTGAGCACCTTCAAAATGCCGTTCTGGCGGTCTTTTTGAAGGCGCGCCTCGTCGCCCGCGTAGACGCCTTCCTGGTTCAAATGCAGGCCGGTCATCGCGGTCATGAGCTGGTTGTTCGAGAGCCGGCTGCCGGCCTCGTCGACGAGATGGTTGCGGACCTTGCCCTCGATGGCGGCGCCCGGGTTGGTGACGTCGCCGACGGCGTTCGCCACGTGGGAGATGTCGTTGATCGCCTGCTGGATGGTCTGAATCTTGCCCACGGCGTCCGCGCCGTTGCCGATCGCGGCGTTGAAGCCGTCGAGATCCTGATGCCAGAGCGCCCGGAACGCGGTCTTGAGGTCCTTCGAGGCAAGCTTGGCCTCGATCGCGTCGGCGACGGCCTGGGTCTTGCCCGCGGCAGCCGCTTCCGCGGCCGTTTCGCCGGCCTTCTGGAAGGCCGATTGCACGGCGATCAGCTTGTCGATGCCCGAGCCTTGAGAATGGCGCAGCACCTGCCAGGCCGTGCGGCTGTCGCCCGCGAGGGTGGTGACCTTGTGGCCGACCTTCGCGGGCGCTTGCCGCACCGTCTTGATCACGGTCTGCTCGACGCTCCGGGCCGTCTCGATCGGATGCCGGGCGGCGCCCGCGACCTTGCGGGTCGTGGCGAACAGCGAGCCGCCCTTGCCGGACTTGACCAGCGGCTTGCCGAAGTTGGTCACGCCGTCGACCACGCCGCCGATGTCGAAGGTCGAGGCGCGCCGCAGCACCTCCATGCCGTTCGAGACGCGCATGGTCACGGCCTCGAGCGCGCTGCCCGTCTTGGTGTTCGCGAGCAGGCTCGAGTGCGCCAGCCGGCCGACCAGCGTGCCGTCCGAGCTGCCGCCCGATAGGAACATCGGGGCGATCGTGCCCACCATATAGCCCAGCGCGTGCCCGGCGCCGCCCTGGCAGGCCTCGTACCACATCGCCTGCGCCGCGATCCAGATGGTGGAGGGATGACGCACCATGCGCCAGAGACCCTCGACGGCCATGATCGGATGCTCGATCATGAAGGTCAGCCCGTTGAAGGTGTCCTTGAGCGCCTGGCCCACGCCGCTCATGAAGCCGTACGCCTGCTTGCCGAAGAAGTCGAGCCCGGCTTTTACGCCGTTACCGGCGCCATGAAACGCTTTGCCGATGCCGTGGGCGCCCAGGGCGTCGAAGCCGCTGCCGATGCCGCTGATCGCTGCGCCCAACAGCCAGCCCAGGCCGCGGAATACCTGATTGAACAGCCAGCCGATCGCGGCCAGCGTCTCGCCGGTGATGAAACTGACGACGTTCGCGATGGCGCCAATCACGCCGGTGATCTTGCCGAACACCTTCTCGAAGAAGTTCTGGTGCACGGGCTTGAGGTCGGGCTGCAACTTGGTTTCGCGCGTGGACACCGCGAGCCGGATGGCTTGCTCCGTCATCGCCACGGTATCCGTGCGATTGGCGAACGTCGCCATCCGCGCGTGGTAAGCCTTGAGGGCCGCGCTCTCGTCCTGGCTCGCGGATCCCTTGAAGCAATCGTCGAGCGCTTCGGCGGCCCAGCGATCGACGGCCTGCTGCAGCTGAATCTTGGCGCGCGGGTCGTAGCCGGCGGCGATCGCCCGAATGGCCGAGAGCTGGGCGGCGTTGTTCTCGACGTCGGCGAACTTGGCCGATTTGAGATCCAGCTTGGTGGTTTGAACCTGATCTCCCGCGAGCGCCACGGGGGCGGCCGCCGGCAGCGCGACGGCGGGGCGCTTGGCGGAGGCCGGAGCGACGGTCGAATTCTTCGATATTGCAGGTGGCGCGGGCGTTGCCACTTTTCGGCCTCGGGTCGAATGCGGGTGACAAGCTCCTTATCGCCGAGTTGGATATTCGATATGCGCGATTTAACGGTTGCTTAATTGGAATATCAGAAAGCCACGGGGCGCGACGTCGCCTAGCCCGGGGAGAGGCGATCGCGCTGGAAGCGCTTGCGCGATCGCTCCTGCGCTCGGGCCGCCTCGACCAAGCGATCGCGCGGGCCGGCCTGGGTCGACATCGAGTCGAGCAGCACGCGCGCGGCTT
Organism: Oscillatoriaceae cyanobacterium; assembly: GCA_036703175.1. GTDB lineage: Bacteria > Cyanobacteriota > Sericytochromatia > S15B-MN24 > JAQBPE01 > DATNPP01. Next base: position 2,790 of record DATNPP010000600.1, on the reverse strand, counting down.
GGGCCACTTCTTCGACGGCCCGATCGAAAGCCGCCTGGTTGCCCTGCGAAGGGCGCGTGAAGCCGCTCAGTTTGCGCACGAACTGCAGTGCGGCCGCCTGGACTTCCTCGTCGGTCGCCGGCGGCTCGAAGTTGAACAGCGTCTTGATGTTGCGGCACATGGCTATGGCAGTCTCCGGGGCGCGTTCACGCGAATCTCACCAGGGACAGGGCGCGTAATCCTTGAGGAAGACTCCGAAGAACGGGTCTTCCGGCTTGAGGATGCCGTGGGCCACCGGGTGATAAATGCGCGCCATGCCGTCGATGATGTCGAGCGGTGGAAAGAAGGCGCGCTCCTCCTGGCCCTTCTCGCGCTTGGGCGTCGGGTTCTCGTCGGTGACCCAGCCCGTGTCGACGCTCGTCATGTAGATGCCGTCTTTGGCGTAGTCGTCGCCCGAGGTGCGCGTCATCATGTTGAGCGCCGCCTTGGCCATGTTGGTGTGCGGGTGAAAGACCGTCTTGTGGCGGCTGAACTGGCCTTCCATCGCCGAGACGTTCACGATGAAGCGCCGCTCGAAGGGCGATCGCATCATGAGGGGCTTGAGGCGGCTGTTGAGCAGGAAGGGCGCGATCGCGTTCACCAGCTGCACCTCGACCATTTCGGGGGCGCTCACCTCGTCCAGGCGAAGCAGCCAGCTGTTTTGCGTTCGCGAGTCCATGCGCTCCTCGTTGTCCTCGAAGCGATCCACGGCCATCACGTCCTGATGCGGAACCAGCCCCTGCCCGTCTGAAAGCGCGCGCGTGAACGGCTGCGTCGCGTCCTTGACGACCAGCCGGCGTGCTTCGAGCGGGAGCGACTCGGGCGGATGCGCTTCCTGGGCGGCGAGCTCGGCATAGAAGCCTCGCGGGCGCCGGATCGTCTGGGCAGCGTTGTGAATGAGGATGTCGAGATGCGGCTCGGTCTCGAGAAGATGCGCGGCGAAAGCCTCGACCGCGGGAATGTTGCGCAGATCCAGCCCGTAGAGATGCACGCGGTGCAGCCACTCGGCTGAGTCCGGCTCGGCATGCAGACGGCGGGCCGCCGCATGCGGAAATCGCGTCGTGACGATCACCTTCGCGCCGTCGCGGAGCAAGCGCAAAACGGTCTGGTGGCCGATCTTGACGCGTCCGCCCGTCACGAGCGCCGTGCGCCCGCGCAGATCCGCGCTCAAATGCCGCATTCGGTAATTGAAGGCGGCGCAGGCCGGGCAGAGCAGGTGGTAGAAGAAATGGACCTCCTTGAATTCGGCCTTGCAAACGTAACAGTTCTCGGGCTCGTTCAGCACCCGCGCGATCGCCGGCGCCGACTCCTCCGCCGCGAGCAACGCCGCGCTCGCGCTGAGCGCGTCCCGTTGAATCTGCACCATGGCCGTGGTCGCCTGTAAGTCGCGGTCCTCGCGCTCGCGCTGCTGCTTTTCGGCGCGCGCCTCGTAGCGCCTGCCCTCGCGGTACACCTTCGCGATCAATCCATTCAGGCGATCGCTGCGAGGAATGGTGCCGCGCGCGTCGGCGAGGCGCTGCAAGACGCTCAGGCAGATTTCGAGCTCGTCGTTGGGAATTTCCACGGGGGTTCCTCGATCGAAGGGATGTCCCCCCATTATACGCCGCCCGTGGCGTGATTATCAGGCGCTTAAAGCACCTTAACCTGCGTGACGGCGCGATCGCCCACCCCCTGAAGCTTCGTGTAGCGCAGGAACTTGGGTTTGAGCCGTAGCTGGTTCTTTTTGAAATAAGAAGCTCCTCACCCAGAAACCCCAGGTGAGGAGCCGTAGTGCCCGAGGCCGGGGTCGAACCGGCACGCCTTGCGGCGGTTGATTTTGAGTCTCAGAACGGTCTCTCCGCGCCAGCTTCGCGGAGTTTGTTTGTGCGCGAATGCGATGGTGTGACGCGGGTCTTGCGGAAACCGGCGAGATCGTGAGAGATCGCCTCGCTCGTCCCCTTTCGGGGGAGTTGGTACAAATTTGGCACACACGAGCGGGCGCTGCGAAGCAAGTCCTGCGCTCCGTGATCCGACATAGAGGGACGCCTGGACGGGTGAGGACTGACGTCTAAGCGGGAACAACTCCCGTACGCACATTTGCTTGGTATTAATACCGCGCAAGGGCGGTGTTTACGAACTGACATATCTCGGTTGTGTGATGGCGGATCCCGCCGCACTCGCGTATGATCATAGAAGATGAGGGAGCCCCTCTAGCTAGCAGGAGTGTATCGCACTTGAAGAAGCTTGCTGCCAAAACGAAAAAGACAGCCCTGGTCAACGTCAATCCTTATCTTTCCAATCCGGAGCTTCGGGAAACGGTCACGGTAATGGCCGTAAACAGCGCGAACCGGATGGAGGGAATCAAGGTCGACAGGAAAGTCACGCGCGAGCATTACCGCGTCCTCACTGAGGAAGCGGCGGTTCCTGTTTAAGCAACCTCATCGTTCGTTGCGACCGCTCGATGCCCCCTTGGACGAACTGCGCCAAGGGGGCATAATCTTGATCGTACCCTTGGTGTAGCGCCAGGATGTAGGCATCCTTCTTTTCAGAGTCCTCGTCGATCCCATAGTTGATCGGCGGCAAGCCTGCCTGGAGTGCGACCCAATCCCCCATCATCTGTGCAACGCGGCCGTTCCCCTCCCTGAACGGGTGGATAGCTAGGAACTCGCTGATCAAGGTGGCCACGCGCTCGGCCACCTCATCCTTCTGCTTAGCAGTTACCGGCGTTAGCCTACGAAGGAACTGCTGTTCCAAAGTCTCCATTGTAGAGGCGATGTGTTGGGGGCGGCACCA
>DATNPP010000599.1:0-2335 GCA_036703175.1 Oscillatoriaceae cyanobacterium | reverse complement strand
GATGTACCTGCTCATCGGGATCTGGGGCGGTCAGCGCCGGCTCTACGCGTCGATCAAGTTCGTGATCTACACGATGGTCGGCTCGCTGCTGATGCTCGTGGGCATCGTCTACGTGGCGACCACGCACTACCTCGCTGCGGGCGCCTGGAGCTTCGCGATGCCGGACCTCTACGGCCAGCATTACGCCGTGACCAGCCCGGGCATGTTCTTCGCGAGCCCGGCGCACTGGGCCTTCGCGGCGTTCGCGCTGGCCTTCGCGATCAAGGCCGCGATGTTCCCCTTTCACACCTGGCTGCCCGACGCGTACGGTGAGGCGCCCGCGCCCGTCACCTTCTTGCTCTCGGGCGTGATGTCCAAGATGGGCATCTTCGGCTTTCTGCGCGTGGCGATTCCGCTCTTTCCGACCGTCTGGCACGACTTCGCGCCGCTGCTCATCGCCCTGTCCGTCACGGGCATCATCTACGCCGCGCTGGTCGCGCTGGCGCAGACGGATGCCAAGCGCACCGTCGCCTACGCGTCGGTGAGCCACCTGGGCGTGATTCTGCTCGGCGTGTTCGCGGCGACCACCATCTCGGTCTCGGGCAGCGTGCTGCTGATGGTCGGCCACGCGCTCACCACCGGCGCGCTCTTCCTGCTCGTCGGCTTCTTGTACGAGCGTCGCGGCACGACGGCGATCAGCGCCTACGGCGGATTGACCAAGGTGTTGCCGATGTTCGGCGCGCTCTTTATGCTCGTGATGCTCGCCTCGGTGGGCCTGCCCGGCCTGGCGAGCTTTGTGGGCGAGTTCTTGGTCTTCCTCGGCGCCTTCGGCGCCCATCGCACGGCCGCGATCATCGCGACCGTCGCCGTGATCCTCGGCGCCTGCTACATGCTCTGGATGTTCCAGCGCACCATGTTCGGTCCGCTGACGCATGCGGAGAACCGCTCGCTGCCGGATCTCACGATGCGCGAGGGGCTGCTTTTCGTGCCCATCGCGATTCTGATCATCTGGATCGGCGTCTACCCGCAGATGCTGCTCAACCGCATCAACCCGGCCGCCGCGACCTACACGAACCTGGCGGCGACCACGCAGGTTTCTCTGAACACCCTGGGAGGGGTTCGCTGATATGCTCGACGTCAACTGGCTCGCAATTCTGCCGCTGCTGCTGGTGACCGGCTTCGCGCTGCTCACCATGCTGCTGACGGTCTTCGTCAAGGACGCGACGCGCGTGGGCTACTTCGCCTTCGCGAGCGCGGTGGCGATCGCCGTCTACACCGCCTACATGTGGGCCGCGAGCAAGGGCGTCAGCGCGACGACCTTCGCGGGCGCCGTCACGGTGGACGGCTTCTCCTACTTCTTCTATCTGCTTTTCCTGATGATCGCGGCCGTCACGATTCTCGCCGCGATTCCTTACCTGACGCGCGAGCGCGCCCAGCACGGGGAGTTCTACTCGCTCGTGTTGTTCTGCGTGGTCGGCATGATGGTGATGGTCTCGAGCAACGACCTGATGGCGTTGTTTTTGGGCTTCGAGACGATGTCGCTGTGCGTCTACATCCTCACCGGCTGGCGCCGGCACGTGCTCAAGAGCAACGAGGCCGTGCTCAAGTACTACTTCCTGGGCGCCTTTGCGGCCGGCGTGTTCTTGTACGGCATCGCGCTGCTCTACGGCACGACGGCGACGACGAGCCTGGTGGGAATTCGCACCTACATCGCCACGACGGACGTGATGGCGCAGCCGTTGCTCGTCTTCGGCGCGCTGATGGTGCTCGCGGCGATCGGCTTCAAGATTGCGGCCTTCCCGTTCCATATGTGGATGCCGGACGTCTACGAGGGCGCGCCCGCGCCCGTGACGGGCTTCATGGCGACGGCGGTCAAGGCGGCGGCCTTCGGGCTGCTCACCCGCGTGGTGATCGACGTCTTCGGCGGCAATCTGCACTTCCTGGGCCTGAACGTGATCTGGTGGCTCGCGATTCTGAGCATGTTCGTGGGCAACGTCTTCGCGCTGGTGCAGCAGAACCTCAAGCGCATGCTGGCCTACTCCAGCATCGCGCACACGGGCTATTTGTTGGTCGGCGTGTGCGCGTTGCCGGATCCGACCGCGGGCAGCGCGATCCTTTACTACCTGGTGGCGTATGCCTTCACCAACCTCGGCGCGCTGGCCTGCGTGGCGTTCCTGTCGTCCAAGGACGAGGCGCGTCAGAACATCGCGGACTACGCGGGCGCGGCCTACAAGCATCCGCTGGTGGGCCTGGGGCTGGCCGTCAGCATGTTCAGTCTGATCGGCTTCCCGCCGAGCGCCGGGTTCTTCGGCAAGTACTACATCTTCGTCGCCGCGCTCAAGAACGGCCTGGGCCC
>DATNPP010000596.1:0-1862 GCA_036703175.1 Oscillatoriaceae cyanobacterium | reverse complement strand
TCGGGATCCTCCTGGCAAGCGAGCCTTGATCCTTTACCCCGTTTTCAGCCGCTTGACATCCGGCCACCGAATCGGCGGTAGACCGCCCGAGCGGCGTGGGTAAATTGTGTCCGAGACCCGGAGAAGAGGCCCCATGAACTTCCGCGCGCCATTCGATGTGACCCACTTGCAGCAGGGATTGACGGCGATCGCCCGCTGGAAGGATTCCTTCGGCCCCTACGAGACGGCCCCCTCCTTGCAAGTGCCGGACGCGCGCGTGAGCGCCGTGCTGGAGGAGCTTGCCGAGCGCCTCACGGACAACTATCCGTTCCATCACCCCTCGTACGCCGGCCAGATGCTCAAGCCGCCCCATCCGGTGGCGGCGATGGCCTACGCGATGGCGATGGCCATCAACCCGAACAACCATGCCCTCGACGGCGGCCCCGCGACGGCCGCCCTGGAGCGCGAGGTCGTCGCGCGCATCGCGCGAATGTTCGGCTACGCCGAGCACCTCGGCCATTTGACCTCGAGCGGCACGATCGCCAACCTCGAGGCGCTCTACATCGCCCGCGCGCTGCATCCGGACAAGGCGATCGCCCACTCGAGCCAGGCCCACTACACGCACGAGCGCATGGCGGCCCTTCTCGGCGTTCCGACCGTCACAATCGACGTGGATGCGGTCGGCCGCATGGATCTTGCCGATCTCGAGCGACAACTCGCGAGCGGCGCCATCGGCACGATCGTGACGACGCTCGGTACCACCGGTGTGGGTGCGCTCGATCCGCTCGAGGCAATCGTGCCCCTGGCCCGCCGCTACGGCGCCCGCGTGCACGTCGACGCCGCCTACGGCGGCTTCTACCGGCTGCTCGCCACCCGCACCTCGGCGCTGGTCTCGGCGGCGCCGTTCCTCGCGATGGCCGAGGCCGACTCGATCGTCGTGGATCCGCACAAGCACGGCCTGCAGCCTTACGGCTGCGGCTGCGTGGTCTTCAAGGACCCGACCGTCGGGCGGTTCTACAAGCACGATTCACCCTACACCTACTTCACCTCGCCCGAGCTGCATCTGGGCGAGATCAGCCTCGAATGCTCGCGCCCCGGCGCCGCGGCGGCCGCGCTGTGGGCCACTCTGCAGTGCCTGCCGCTGGAATCGGACGCGGGGCTCGGCCTCGTGCTGCAGGCCTGCCGCCGCGCGGCCCTCGATTGGATGGAACGGCTCGAATCCAGCGCCTACCTGGCACCGGTGGTCGCGCCCGAACTGGACATCGTGACGTACTGCCCGCGCGCCGAGACGGCGAGCGCCGTCAGCGCGGCCAGCGAGCAGGTGTTCGAGCGCCTCATGCACGCCGAGCAGCCGATTTTCCTCGCCAAACTCAGGGTGCCGGCCGCCTTCTTGGCCGAACGGTTGCCGGAACTGGTCGCGGATGCGCCGACGGTCACGGTGCTGCGCTCGACGCTCATGAAGCCGGAGCACGAGGCCTGGGTGCCGATCCTGCACGCCCGCGTCGAAGCCGCCACGCAGGAAGCGCTGGGCTAATCGCTTTCCGCACGAGCGAACAGACTCCCCTTCCCCGCCTGCAAACGGCGGGGCAGTCGCATTTTGCAACCGGTTGCAAGCATCGGGGCTCGCTTACTGTAAAAACAAGGAGAAGTTAACCGAAACACAAGGTCCTGGGCAGTGGTTGCAACCCTGTTGCAACCGGTCGGGTGGATATATCCCTCACAAGAGTTGAGTTGAAGGAGACACCCGATGCGCCAGAACAAAGTGAACCCCAACCACACCCGCACCCGCCTCTACAGCGAAGTGGAAAAAGCCCTCCGCGTGGGCATCCACGAGGTCGTCCTCTCGCTGGGTCTCGAGGAAGGTCGCCGCACCAAGTTGGTTG
>DATNPP010000583.1:0-3995 GCA_036703175.1 Oscillatoriaceae cyanobacterium | reverse complement strand
AGACCGCGGATATGACTCTCGTCGAGTCGACCGTCGACTCCTCGGAGACCCTGCCGGGCGGCGCCTCGCACTCGATCCACTGGGACAAGGCCCTGCAGGCCGACGGCTCGTATGACGTCGTCTTCCAGAACGACATGAAGTGGGCCGACAAGGCCTCGACCGAGCGCACCGCCGTGTGGGACAAGGTGATCGCGACGAACGGCGACGTCTCCGGCACCGGCGTGATCACCTGGTTCAAGAACGGCCAGCAGGTCTCGCAGACCAAGATCACCTTCGGCGGCACCGAGGACGACACCAGCGCCAACGCGCCCACCGCGACCGGCACGCCGCCGGTGGAGCCCCCGACCGACACCTCGGGCAGCGCCTCGGGCACGGCCACGGCGACGGCCACCGCGTCCGGCACGGCCTCGACCGGTTCGGCTTCGGGCACGGCGTCGGCTTCCGGCACCGCCACGGCCTCGGGCACGGCCAACACCTAAGCGGCACCCTTCTCCTCTGGGATGCATCGAGGCCCGGCTCCATACGGAGTCGGGCCTCGGTCGTTTATCGGGAGGCTTGTGCCAGGCGTCGGAGGCCCTCGGCGGTGGACACGCGGGGCACGTAGCCGAGGTCCCGCTTCGCGGCCGTCAGGTCGAACCAGTGCGAGGTGGTGAGCTCCTGTGCGAGAAAGCGCGTCATCAAAGGCTCTCCGGGCAGTCTCAGCAGCCGGTGCAGTCCTTCGAGCGCTGCGCCCGCCAAGCGCGCGGCCGTGGGCGAGACGCTCCGCGTGGGCGGTGGCGCGTCGCAGGCTTCGAGAATGCCCTCGGCCAGCTCCCAGATGCCGATCGGCTCGTCGTTGGCGATGAAATAGGCGCGGCCGGCGATCGCCGAGCCTGGTTCCAGCCGATCCGCGGCGAGCAGGTGCGCCTCGGCGGCGTTGTCCACGTACGTGCCGTCGACCAGCTTGCGCGGGCCGTCGATGCGGCGCAGCTTGCCGGCTTTGGCGCGATCGACGAGCCGCGGCGTGAAGTTCGGATCCCCGGGGCCCCAGATGACGTGCGGGCGCAGCGCGACGGTGGCGAGCTCCGGAGTGTTGGCCGCGAGGGCCAGCCGTTCGGCGATCGCCTTGGTTTCGGGGTACGGCGCCTCGAAGTGCGCGGGATAGGGGACCGATTCGTCGACGCCGGCCATGTCCCGGCCGTCGAAGACCACGCTCGGGCTGCTCGTGAAGACGAGCCGGCGCACGCCCGAAGCGCGGCAGGCCGCGACGACATGCGCGGTGCCCGTCACGTTGGCGGCATAGAAGGCCTCGCGCGGCCCCCACACACCGGCCATCGCCGCGACGTGAAAGACGACGTCCATGCCCTCGCAGGCGCGGCGCACAGCCGCGGCGTCCGTCAGATCGCCGCGCAGCACTCCGACGCCGAGGGCCTCCAGTTCGGGATACGCGCCGCGCGCGAACGAGCGGACGGTGTCGCCGCGTGCGACGAGCTGGCGGACGATCGCGCCGCCGAGAAAGCCGCCGCCGCCCGTGACGAGGGCCTTCATTCAGACCATGCCCAGCCGCTCGGCCGCCCAGAACGCGAGTTTTTCGCGGAAGATCTTCGCGTTGTGGCGAATGTCGACCGGGAACTTGGGATGGACCAAAAAGGTGTCGATCTCGCGCGTGTGCGAATAGGCCCAGGCGATCTCGCGCAACTCCTGCTCGAGCGCCGGCGTGGCCGTCTCGCCCGGCTCCAATTCGACGATCAGCACGGGCTTGCGCGGAATGCAGCGCCGCGTGCCGATGCCGACCAGCGCGCTGCGGAAGACCTTGGGATGCTGGTTGAAGACGGCCTCGACCTGGATCGTGTAAAGGCGCCCCTTTTCGGTCTCGACGCGCTGGTTCTTGCGGCCCACGAACCAGATGCGGCCCTCGGCGTCGCGCCAGCCCAGATCGCCCATGCGATGCCAGACGCCGCCGCGTCCGTCCGCCATCTTCGCGAGGGCGTCGGACTCGGGCCGATTGTAATACGCCTGGGTGACCACCGCGCCGCGCACCGTGATCTCGCCGACCTCGCCGTCGGGTACGCGCAATTCGTCCGACCACTCGGCGATCGGCTCGTCCGAGATGCGAATGATCTCGACCGTGACCTGGCCCACCGGACGGCCCACGCAGGTGCCCTCGCCTTGCGCCCAGCGCGCCGCGACGTCCGTCAGAATTTCGTCGTGGGCAATCGAGCAAACGGGCAGCGCCTCGGTGGCGCCGTAGGGCGTGTGAATGCGCGCGCCCTCGGGCAGCATGCGCGCGAAGCGCTCGAGCACGTTGGGCGGCACCGGCGCGCCGGCGGAGAAGACGTGGCGCATGCGCGCCAGCTTGATGTTGTACTTGTCCGCGTAGCGGCCCACGACGTTCAGCAAGGCCGGCGAGCCGAACATCATCGTCGCGCCGTTCGCCTGCGCGGCGTTGAGAATGTTGAGCGGGGCCACCTCGGCCGGACGCGTAAAGTCCATCTCGGGAATCACGGCCGTCGCGCCCAGCGCCGCGTCGAACAACGCGAAGAGCGGAAACGTCGGCACGTCCACGTCCTCGGGGCCCACGCGGTAGTGATCGCGCAGCACGCGCACCTGGGCGTCGAACACGCCATGCGTGTAGACGGCGCCCTTGGGCACGCCGGTGCTGCCGCTCGTGAAGAGAATCGCCGCGACGTCCTCGCGCTCGGTTTCGGCGATCGCCGCGAGCCGCTGCTCGGGCAGGTTCGATAGCGTGTGGCCGCCCCAGAAGAGCTTGCGGCCGACCGTCACGTTGATTCTGATCGTCGGCTTGCTCCAGCCCAGCACCACGCGCGCCACGTGCGCCTTGGGCACGCCGATGAACGCCTCGGGCCGGGCTTCTTGCAGGCACACGCCGAGGTTTCTGACGCCCATGCCGGGGTCGACCATCACGGGCACCGCGCCGAGGCGGAAAAGGGCGAAGGTCAGCGCGAAGAACTCGATGCCGGGCGGCACCATCAGCACGCAGCGCATGCCTTTCTCGATGCCGATGGCCGCGAGGCCGCCGGCGTAGCGCTCGGTGAGCGCCGAGAGCTCGGCGAAGCTGACGCGGCGATCGCCCTGAATGACGGCCGCCTTCTCCGGCAGCGCGGCGGCCGTCTCGGCGAAGCGGCGGGCGATGTTCACGGGCTCGAGCGTCGTAGGCATAAGCTTCCTTTCGCTCCCTCTTTATAGCACACGCCGCGCCGGCCGATCGGCGCGGCAACGAAAGTTCACGGAGTGCGCACGAAGTCGCGGATCAAGGGCACCACGCGATCGGCGGCGTCCTCGAGCACGTAGTGGCCCGCGCGCGGGAAGGCATGGACCGTCGCTTCGGGAAAACGGCGCCGCCACTCGGCCAAAAAGTCCCGATCGAAGACGAAGTCGCGCTCGCCCCAGCAAATCAGCATGGGCACGTCGCGATGCTGCTCGAGGTGATCCTGCACGTCGCGCACCAGCGCGTAGTCGCGATCGCCCGGCTGGAGCGGAATGGTCTGCACGAAGCGCAGCGTCGCGATGCGGTTCTGCCAGGTGTCGTACGGCGCCTGGTAAGCGGCCCGCAGCTCGGCCGACATGGGATTTTCCTTGCAGCCGACGTGGCTCGCGATCGCCGAGAACGCGTTGAGGCCGCGCACGAGCCAGGCGCCCAGCGGCGTGTTGCGGACGATTTGAAGCGCCAGCGGCAGCGGTTTGCCTTCGGGCAACAGAAAGGCCGCCGTGTTGAGCACCACCAGGCGCTTGATGCGATGAGGATGGCGATGGGCGTAGGTAAAGCCGATCATGCCGCCCCAGTCGTGCACGACGAGCGTGATGTCCTGCGTGACGCCCAGGTGGTCGAGCAATCGCTCGAGATCCGCCACGCGGCTTTCGAGCGTGTAATCGTAGCGGTCGTCGTCCGGCTTGTCCGAGAGCCCGCAGCCGATATGGTCCGGCACGATCACGCGGTGGCTGCTCGCGAGCTCGCGGGCGAGGTTGCGGTAGTAGAAAGACCAGCTCGGATTGCC
>DATNPP010000570.1:0-3361 GCA_036703175.1 Oscillatoriaceae cyanobacterium | reverse complement strand
TGGTCGCCCCCGCTCCCGATTTCACCGCCTGCACGGCGGTGAAATATCCCTCTCCCACCCTCCGGGGGAGAGGGCAAGGCGGTGCGCGGTTCTAAGCGCCCAAAAACGCCTCGAAGACCTCGTTGCCGAGCGCCAGGCCCTTCGGGCTCAGGTGCAAGTGCTCCCCGGTCCAGCAAACCAGGCCCTTGCCCTCCAAATCGGCAATCACCGCCCCGTAGCGCTCGCGCAAGCCCACGCCGAAGCGCGCCCGGAAGCGGGACTCGGACACTCCCTCGGCGGTCATGCGCAGCCCCATGAACATCGTCTCTTCCAGCTCGTCCTGCAGGCTCTGCGCTTCCTGCGGCATCGCCGTCGGCCCCTCCTTGAGGTAGGCCTGGATCGTGAACGGATTGGCCCAGCGCCGGCGCTCGAAATACGCGTGCGCCCCCGAGCCCAATCCCAGCCAGGGCTCGTTCAGCCAGTAAACCTGATTGTGCCGGCTCTCGAACCCCGGCTTCGCCCAGTTCGAGATCTCGTACTGCCGATACCCCGCCGCGCCCAGCAGTTGCTGCGCCAGCGCCGCCATCTCCTGCTCCTCGTCCTCGCTCGGCAACGGCAAGCGCCCCTGGCGCTGGAAGGTCTCGAACGGCGTGTGCGGCTCGACGATCAAACTGTAAGCCGAAAGATGCGGCAAATCGAGGGCGATCGCCCGCTCCAGCGTTTCACGCCACTGCGCCAGGCTTTGCGACGGCAGCCCGTACATCAAATCGATCGAGAGGTTTTGAAACCCGCCGCGCTTGACCGCCGCCACCGCCTGCAGCGCCTCCTCGGGCGAGTGGATGCGCCCCAACACCGAAAGCAGGCCCGGATCGAAGGATTGCACGCCGAGACTCACGCGATTGAGGCCCATCGCGCGATAGCGCGCCCATTCGACCTCGGGCTCGCCGGCGTGCAGCCGCTCGTTGCCCGGATTGGCCTCCATCGTGATCTCGGCGTCGGGCGCGATCGCGAAGTGCGCGAACAGATGCGCCATCACGCCCGCCATCGCGTCGGCCGGCAGATAGCTCGGCGTGCCGCCGCCCAGAAAGACGCTGCGCACGGCCACGCGAGGGCTCGCGTCGATCTCGCGGTGCAGCGCGTCGACGTAGCCCGCCATCAACTCATCCTGGCCCGAGAAGGACGGAAAATCGCAGTAGCGGCACTTCTTCGCGCAGAACGGGAAATGCACGTAGAGGCCCACGGCCGGGTAGAGGGCCGCATGATCGGGAAGGACGCGAGTTTCGGACGACGTGTTCACGCGATCATCGTACCAGATCGCGCGGCACTACCGTTTGACCGCGAGCTCCTCCAGCTGCACCTCCGGCAGCAGACGCTGAATGTCGCTGAGATGGGCCAGCTCGGTGCCCATCGAGCTCGCGCAGGCCGAGCCGGCCGCGATGCCCCAGCGCAGCGCCAGCTCGAGCGAGCCGGACTGGAAGTACTGGTAAAGAAAGCCGCCGATCAGCGAGTCGCCGGCGCCCACCGTCGAGCGCAGCTCGATCTTCGGCGGAACGCCGCGCCAGCGCTCCTTGCGCGTCGCCGCGACGATCGGCCCGCCGCCCTGCGTGAGAATGATCAGCTCGACCATGCCGGACTCCAGCAGTTCGTCGAGCGCGCCCTGAATCGCGGATTCGGTCGGCAGATCACGTCCCAGCAGACGCTGCAGCTCGTGCAGGTTCGGCTTGATCATGAACGGCCGCGCCTTGAGGCCCTGCGCGAGGGCCTCGCCGTCCGCGTCCAATACGACGCGATCGCCCCGCTGCTTGGCCTCCTCGCCGAGCTCGCGGTAGATGTCCTTGCCGATGCCCGGCGGAATGCTGCCTGAGAGCGCGATCAGCTCGAACTCGCGCGAGCGGCCCGCGATCTTGCGCTTGAGCCGATGCAGCTCGTCTTCGCGAATGTACGGCCCCGGCAGGCTGATCTTCGTCTGCTGCGTGCCGCCGGTCGTGAGAATCAGGTTCTCGCGCGTTTCGCCGCTGGTCCAGTTGAAGTCGCACTCCAGGCCCTCGTCGCTGAGGTACTTCTCGACGCGCCGGCCTTGATCGCCGCCCAGAAAGCCGAACAGCACCGAGGGCTGCCCGAGCTCCCACAGCACGCGCGAGATGTTGAGGCCCTTGCCGCCCGGATCGAAGCGGTAGCGCTGGGCACGGTTGGTGTCGTCGAGCACCAGAGAATCGACGTAGATCGTCTTGTCGAGGGAGGGGTTGAGGGTGACGGTGGCGATCATGAAGCCTCCTTGGGCGATACGACGAAGATGCGACGACTTTCGCTACGCGCTCGAAAGCGCGTCCACGGCCTCGGCGAGCGGCCTCGGGCGCACCTGCGGCAACAGCGCCTCGATCTCGGCGGCGCTGCAGGCCGCCGCGCCGAGCACGGCCGCGTTCGCGGCGCCCGCGGCCACGGCGCGCCGCCCCGCCTCCAGCAGCGAGCGACCGTGCAGCCGTGCGGCGAGGAACGCCGCCAAAAAGGAGTCGCCGGATCCGATCGGGTTCACCGCGGACACGCTCGGCGCCGCCATCACCCAGGCCTCGTCCCGATCGGCGAAGACCGCGCCCTCGGCCCCCAGCGAGAGCGCCACGGTGCGCGCCCCGCGCGCAAGCAGCGCCGCCACGGCCTCCGAGAGATTATCGAGTCCCAGCCGCACGCCCAGCACCTGCTCAGCCTCGGCCTGGTTCGGCTTGATGACGTCCGGCGCCTCGGCGAGCAACGCCGAGAGCACGTGGCCGCCCGTGTCGAGCGAAACGGGCTTGCCCGCCGCGCGCGCGAGGCGCATCAGCGCCGCGTACGAATCCGGCCCGAGCCCCGGCGGCAGGCTACCCGAGAGCGCCACCCAGCGGCAATCGTTCAGCAGCAGCGTATAGAGCGTGCGAAAGGCCGCGAAATCCGCGGCGTCCATCGCGGCGCCCGGCTCGTTGATCTCGGTCGGCGCGCCGCAGGACGGGTCGATCACGGCCAGGCAGACCCGGCTCTCGCCATGCGGCAGGCGGTGAAAGGTGCTCGCGATCCCCTCGGTGGCGAGGCAGGCCTCGATGCGCATGCCCGTGTGGCCGGCGACGACGCCCGTGCAGCTGACGGGCTCGCCCAGCGCACGCAGCACGCGCGCGACGTTGATGCCCTTGCCGCCCGCCATCGCGACGATCTCCTGCGGCCGGTTCACGCAGGCGGTGCGGAATCCCGGCAGCAGGTGCGTCTTGTCGATCGCCGCGTTCAGAGTGACGGTCAAAATCATAGAGGGCCTTTCACGGGTCCCCATTATAACGAAACTCGGACGCCCGGCATGCAATCGGCGCGCACGCGCTCAGCGCCAGTCTTTGCGAAAGCGCTCCCAGGCGTCGCGCGGAAT
>DATNPP010000340.1:0-15959 GCA_036703175.1 Oscillatoriaceae cyanobacterium | reverse complement strand
CCCAGGTTGCCGAGGGCCTTGTTGGTCTTGGCCATCGAGACGGGCGCATAGGCCATCGGGGCCATGCCGTAGGTCGGCATCGAGGTCGTGCCGCAGGCGGAAAGCAGGAGGGAGGCGGCGATCGCAACGAGGGCGAGCGGGTTTCGGTTGGGTCTCATGACGGTCCTTTCTGAGACTTGAACACGGTTATCCCGGAGATGTCGGCGTCCACCTCACGTCAAGAAGGCGTTCGCCTGTTATTCAGTTCCCCTTAAGTCGAGGTTAACTATAGACAATATAACCTTAACTCTTGCTCGAGAGAAGGGGTTTGATGCGATTTTATTGGGTCTTTATCACAAATTTAACAATCCGATCGCCGGCCGGCGGCAGGCGCTTCGGGGCGTTCCGGCATGGCGGGTTGCCGCGCGATTGACTCCAGACAGGCGTTCGCGACGATTCCGCCACGTTGTTCCTTGTGCAATGAGCGCCCACGCAGCCGCTCTCAGCAACTTCGCCCTCTCCCCGGCGGGGGAGAGGGACGCCGAAGCCCTGTTCAGGGGCTGAGGCTGGGAGAGGGGGACTCCCGGCGATGCACGAAGAGACTACGTATCCCGGTTGACCGCCAGGAGACGCCCTCTCCCAGTCCGCGTCCCTGGACGGGCCACGGACGTCCCTCTCCCTCGCCAGGGAGAGGGCGATGGCAGTTCAGGCGCTACATGAACAGGCTGGGAATCTGGCGCAGGAAGCTCAGGACCACGACGGCCACCACCAGCAGCACCGGCACGGCGATCACGGCGGCGGCCCAGCCGCGCTGGCCTTTGCGCGCCAGCCATACGGCCAGTCCGACGATAGCGGACAACAACGCCAGCGCAGCAATCACAAGAATGGGATTGAGAACGAACAACCGGCACCCGCCTTCTTCACACCCAAAAGACGCTTGTCCGCCGGGATTCTAGCACGCGCCATGTCCCGCGAGCGACCGCTAGTCTTCGTAGCGTATACTACGGGTCGCGACCGCAATCCGAAGGAGGCAACGATGACGACCACCGACGTGCTCGTCGTGGGAGCGGGTCCCACGGGCCTGATGCTGGCCGTCTGGCTGGCCCGCGCGGGAATCAAGCCGCTCGTGATCGATCGCAAGGAGACCACCAGCCGCGAAACGCGCGCCCTGGGCGTGCAGGCCCGCACGCTGGAGACCTACGACATGCTCGGCCTCGGCGCGCTCGCGCTCGAGAAGGGCATTCGCGCGCGCGGCGTGACCATGTGGGTGCACCGCCGGGCGATCGCCCACGCCGACTTCGACGACATCGGCCACGGCATCAGCCCGCACCCTTACCTTTTCATCATGGGACAGGACGAGACCGAAAAGCTGCTGCTCGAAGAGCTCCTCTCGCTCGGCGGCACGGTCCGCTGGCAGACCACGCTCGAAACCCTGAGTCAGAACGACCGTCACGTGACGGCGACCCTGCGCGCTGCCGACGGCACTGTCGAAACGGTCGAGGCGCGCTACGCGGGCGGTTGCGACGGCGCGAGCAGTTCGGTGCGGCACGCGCTCGGCGTCGGCTTTCCGGGCGGCACCTACGGCCAGCGCTTCTTCGTCGCAGACGTGAGCGCCGAGGGCCCGCTCAGCGCAGGCGACGTGGGATTGTGCCTAGGCGAGACCGGCTTCGTGGCCTTCTTTCCCATGCAGGGCGCGCAGCACTACCGCATCGTCGGCATCGTGCCGCCTTCGCTCGTGCACAAGGAAGACCTGAGCTTAGAAGACGGCCGCGCGGACGCCGAGCGCCGCAGTGGCATGACCGTTACGGGCACGACCTGGTTCTCGACCTACAACGTCCACCACCGGGTCGCCGAACACTTCCGCCGCGGCCGCGTCTTCCTGCTCGGCGACGCGGGCCACATTCACAGCCCCGTCGGCGCGCCGGGCATGAACACCGGACTGATGGACGCCACCAACCTCGGCTGGAAGCTCGCCGCCGTGCTGAACGGCGCGGCGGACGCCCGCATTCTGGACACCTACGCCGGCGAGCGCATCCCCTTCGCGAAGCAACTGGTCGAGACCACCGATCGCATCTTCAGCCTGGTGAGCAGCCCCGATCCATGGACGGGCCCGCTGCGCGCCGTCGTCGCACCGGCGTTCTTCGGCCTGATGACCCATTTGCCGTTCGTGCGCCGCGAGCTGTACGGGCTCATTTCACAGACCCGCATCGCCTACCACGACAGCGCGCTCTCCAAGGGCGCGGCCGGCGGCGTGCGGGGCGGCGATCGCCTCCCCTGGGTGCGTTACGCGAACGGCAGCAGCAACTTCGACGTGCTCACGCAGCTGCGCCCGCATCTGCAGGTCTACGGCCCGGTTCCGAACGAACTCGAGAGCTTCGCGACGGTGAATCGCGGGATTCCGCTCGTCAAGCTGCCCGAGGCTCCCCAAGTCCGCCATGCGGGCCTGCAGGCCGGCGCGGCCTACTTCGTACGGCCCGACGGCTACGTGGCCTACGCGTCCTCGCACTTCGACGGCACGGACTTTCTGGCCTACCTCAAATCGGCCTGGGGATGCACGCCGGATTCCCTCGCGGCCAGCGCCACCGCGCGGACGTCACCCCAATGAGCACCCCGACGACGCCAAAACCCGGGCTCGAACGCCGGGCCTTCGTCGGCCTCGCCCAGACGGCGATCGCGATGGCCCTGTGCCTCTTTCTGCCCGCCTGGACCTGGCGCTATTGGCAGGCCTGGCTTTTCCTGGCCGTGTTCTTCGGCGCGGCGCTCGCCACCACGCGATACCTGCTGCGGCATGATCCGCAGTTGCTCGAGCGCCGCGTGAGCGCCGGCCCGGTCGCCGAGACCGATCCGGCCCAGAAGGTGATTCAGGCGATCGCGAGCCTCTATTTTCTCGGCATCCTCGTGATTCCCGCGCTGGACCATCGCTTCGGCTGGTCGCACCTGCCGCCCTGGGCCGCCGTCGTCGGCGACGCCCTGGTCGCGTTGGGCTTCTGGATTGTTTTTCGCGTGTTCCGCGAGAACACCTACACCGCCGGCGTCGTGCGCGTCGAGGCGGGCCAGACGGTGATCGACACGGGCCCCTACGCGATCGTGCGCCACCCCATGTACGCCGGCGCGCTGCTGCTGTTCCTGGGCATTCCGCTCGCGCTGGGCTCCGCGTGGGGCCTGGGGCTCTTCGTGCCGGGCTTGCTCGTGCTCGCCTGGCGACTGACGAACGAGGAGCGGCTGCTCTGCGAGGAACTGCCGGGCTACCGCGCTTATCGCGAAAAGACGCGCTACCGATTGATCCCCCGGATCTGGTAGCGCGTCCTCGAAACGTTTGAGTGGGCGTGACGCCTAGCTCATGTCGAACTTGGCGAGCGTCGAGCCGTCCTCGGCATCGAGCTCCCAGCCGTCATCGCTCGTGGAGATCGTGCCCAAGGTCGAACCGTCCTCGGCATCGATTTCCCAGCCGTCGTCGTTCTTGGAGATGGTGGCGAGCGTCGAGCCGTCTTCGGCGTCAATCTCCCAGCCGTCGTCGTTCTTGGAGATGGTGGCCAGCGTCGAGCCGTCCTCGGCGTCGATTTCCCAGCTGTCGTCGTTCTGGGAGACCTTCGCGAGCGTCGATCCGTCGTCCGCGTCGAGCTCGCCGTCGCTCAGCTTCGCGAGGGTCGAGCCGTCGTCCGCGTCGAACTCGCCGGAGAAGTTGTGGATCGCGGCGAAGTACTCCATGTAGCTCACCACGTTACCGCCGCCGTCGGCATGCGCCGGCATCGGCGCGAAGGTCGTCAAACCCAGGACCATCAAAGCGGCGCAGACCTTCTTCAAGTTTCCTCCTTCGACGATCCGGCGATCGCCCACTCGACCACGTGCCTGCCGGCGAGCAGGCACGGTCTCGATCTCGTCCGGCGCCCATGGCGGGCCCCGTTTTCTCTTGCTTGTATGATACCCGGCCGTTTGACGGATAAACGACGATCGGGCCGTCCCCGGGGGCGTCGCGTTACTTCGAGGCTGCGGGAGACGGCGCCGGCTTGCCTGCGGATGCATGCGCTTTCGCGGCCCGCTCCATCGCGTCGATGCGCGCGAACTGCTGCTTTATGAGCGCTCTCGCGAAATCGGGATGGGCCGTGAGGTAGGTGATGAAAACGAGGCTCTCCGCGTTCGTGGCCGTCCGCGGACTTTTCGCCACCGCCTTGTCCAGCGCCGCCACGATGTCGTGGTCGTGCGTGCGCACCCAAATCCAGTATGCGGTGAACTGCTCGCCGGCCTCCGTCATCCCGTTCTTGTCGTCCATGACGCCCAGCGCGTTGTTGACCTGCGCCGCCGACACCAGGCCGTCTCCCAACGCGTCGACGTAGAAGGTCTTCTGGGCCGGCGTCAGCTTGCTCCAGTCGATGCGCGACTGCACCGTGGCCACGACCCCCTTGGGCATTTGCTGCATGACGGAATTGGTCGTCTGACGAATTTGTCCGAGGGTCTGCTTGAGCTGTTGCTGCTTCTGAGGCGACAACGTCGCCGTCGGACTCGCGGGCGAACCGGCCGCCAGGGCGGCGATCGGGCTGAGCAAACAAGCTGATACGGCCAGAGTGAGCGCGGCGACGGGACGGAACATCGGCAGGTCCTTTCTGAACGAGCAACATCGGTTGCTTGTTCTTACCCGACCGGCGTCGCGTCGTCACGGCATCAGAAGCAGGCCGTGTTCGAACCGGCCGGGTTCCGTCCGCTCGAATGGGTGGTTCGTCAGCGCACCAACTGCCCGACGCCCTGCGACGCGTGTTGGGCATGGACGAGCATCGCCGTCGCGGATTGGCTCAATATCTGCGCCCGAGCGGCATTGGCCACCTCGGTGGCCATGCCCAGGTCCGTGATGCGGCTCGCCGCGGCGGAGGCGTTCTCGGATTCGACGGACAGGGTCGCCGCCGTGAAGCGCAGGCCGTTGACGACCGACGTCAGCTCGGCCTCTTGCGCGCTGACGCTCTCGATCGCCGTTCGAATCGCGGAGAGCGCGCCCTGGGCGTTCGCGCCGCTGCCGAGAGACAGCACGCCCTCCTCGCCCGTGAGGCCCAGCGCGCGGGAGGTGGAGGCGGCGATCGCGAACTTCATGGGTGGCGACGTCCGGGCGCCGCTCGGCAAAACCGCGCCGGCGGCGAGGCTGCCGTCCAGCAACTTCTTGCCGTCGTGGGCGGTGTTTTGCGCCACGCGATCGACCTTGCCCGTGAGCTCGGCCAGCTGAATGTGCAAGCGGCTGCGCTGGGAGGCCGTGAGCGCGTCGTTCGTCGCCTGGGCCGCCAGATCGCGCATGCGCTGCAGCACGGACTGTATGTCGTTGAGGGCGCCGACGGCCGTTTGAAGCAACGCGGCGCATTCCTGCGTGTTGCGTTGGACCTCCGAGATGCCGCTGTGATGGACTTTCACCGCCTGGCTGCCGCCGTCTTGCGGACGGGCGTCGGCGCGCACGCCGCTCGACAGGCGCTGCAAGCGCGAAGCGGCGGATTGGGCATTCGAATTGGCGAGGCGCGCAGAACCGAAGTCGATGATCTGATGCTCGATTCGCAGGGCCATCCAACACCTCCGTGTGTCGTTATGGGCAATTGGTTCCGGCAGGCCGCCCAGGACGATCCGTGTCCCGAAGGCTGACTTGCCGGGCCGAGCGCCGTCCTCCAGTTGCACGACTTCAGGACGGCCTTGGGCACTGTTTTCGACTGTACTGCAACGCACGCAGCGGCGCCACGACCGATTTTTGGATGAAGTTGACCTCTTTTTCGATCTTCGCGGCGACGCCACCCCCAAGACGGGCGTTGCTTGCCGTTGCGGGTAGAATAGCCTGGCCGTGATCCGCGGTCTGAAAGGAACCCCGCCGCGTGGCGAGTCCCGTAACGCGCTCCCTCACGACCCGCTTCGGCTTCGCGGCGCTCCGCAAGGCCGCCTTCTGGAGCATGGTCGGCGCGCTCGCGATCGCCGCCGTGTGCTTTTTCGCCGGCTCGCTCGCGTGGACGCATCGCCCCTATCCGGGCTTCAAGCTCCGCCTCGATCGCCAGGTCGAGCTTCAATTGCCGCCGAGCAGCACGGGGGCCAAGGCCGGCCTCATGCCGGGCGATCGCGTGCTGGCGGTCGACGGCAAGCCGCTCGACGATCCGCGCACCCTGTACGCCTACGTCGCCTCGAAGCCCCTCGGCACGCCGATCACGTACCGAATCGAGCGGTTCTTGCCGAACGGCGGGCAGCGTCGCCTCACGAAGGTGATCGCCACGCAACTGCACGATTGGAAGCTGTGGGCCACCATCTTCCTGGCGCTGTGGCTCACGGGCCTCAGCTTTCTGGCGCTCGGCACGACCGTCTCGCTGCTGAAGCCGGGCGATCCGCTCGCGCGCGCGAACCTGGCCTTCCATCTGGCGGGCGCGGCGGCCTGCATCGCGATCTTCGATCAGAGCACCACCTTCCTCTCGCCGTTTCAGGATCCCTGCAAGCTGCTGCAGTGGTTCATCGCGATGGCCTTTTTGAACCTCGCACTGCAATTCCCGCGCCGGTATCCCGCCCTGGAAGCCGTACGTCGGGCGAACCTCGTCTTCGGGCTGGTGTTCGCGGCCCTGCTGGTCGCCGCCTACGCCACGGGACGCTTCACGTTCTGGGTCACCTTCGGGCATCTGCCGTACATCGCGCTGGGCGAGGTGGTGCTGCTCGGCAACGCACTGTGGACGGCGCTGAGCGCGCGCAGCACGCCGCAAGAAAAAGGCCAGGGCAAGGTCGTCCTCGCGGCGACGCTGCTCTCGACCGTGCCGGCCCTGCTCGTGCCGCAGGCGCACTTCCTGGGCGTTCAGGTCAATCTCGAGGGAATGGAGAACTTCACGCTGCCGCTCTGGCCGCTCGCCATCTCGTACGCGATCGTGCGGTATCACCTGTTCGACATTCATCCCATCGTCAAGCGCTCGATCACCTACCTGGTCTCGGCGGTATTGCTCACGCTGCTCTACGTGGTCAGCGCAGCCGGAATCGAGGCCCTGATCGGCAGCCACACGCAATTCCCGGGCATCGTCGCCACCATCCTGGTGGTGCTCGCGTTCGCCCCCGTGCGCGATCGCGTCAAGCGCTGGCTGGACGCCCGCTTCTTCCGCAGCCCTTACCGCTTCGACGAGGTGATTGCGGGCTTCACCAGGACTGCCCAGGAGAACGTCGAGCCGCAGGTGCTCATGCAGGCGTACCTCGACGCGATCGATCGCGCGCTCGCCCCCACGCGCTGCGCGCTCTTTATGCGCCAGGACGGCCTGCGCCCCGCGGCCTGGCTCGGTTTCAGCGAGGCCGAGTGTGCGGCGATCGCGGCGTCGCTCGAAACGGGCGCGCCGCCGTCGTGGCGCGGGGAAAGCCTCCGCGTGCTGCCGCTCGTCGTCCAGGACCGGCAACTCGGCGCGGCCGTCGTCGGGCCCAAGAAGTCCGAGCTCGCTTACACCGAGCTCGACCAGCGTCTGCTCGGCGAGCTGACCCAGTCGCTGGCCGTCTGGCTGGATCTTTTCGAACGCTTCGAGAAGGCGCGCGCGCAAACGCAGGAGATCGAGGCGTTGAAGCGCTCCGAGGCCTTGCAAGGCCAGTTCCTCAACATGGTCAGCCACGAGCTCAAAATTCCGCTGAGCGTCATGCTCGGCTCGCTCAATTTGCTCGAACGCGATGCGGACAGCCTGGAGAGCAAGACCGTCAGCCATCTGAAGCGCATGCGCCGCAGCGTCACGCACCTCAACGGGCTGGTGGGCGACCTGCTGAATGCCGGCCAGCTGCAAAGCGGTCACTTCCGTCTGCGCACACGTCCCCTGGCACTCGCGGCCGTCGCGGCGGAGACAGTCTCGGAGATGCGCCCATTGGCCGAGCAAAAGCAACAATCGCTCGCGCTGGACGTCTCGGAGGACTTGCCTGCCATCGACGGCGACGGGACGCGCCTCGAGCAGGTGTTCCGCAATCTGCTGCACAACGCGATTCGCTACACGCCCGACAGCGGATGCATTCAGCTCGTGCTGGCCCGCGACGGCGAGCACATCCGCTGTGAGGTCCGTGACGACGGCCCGGGCATCGCCGCCGAGGCCCTGCCGCGGCTGTTTCAGCGCTTCAGCCAGGTGCACGAGGCGGCCCCTGCTCGCGACCAGGGCGTGGGCCTCGGATTGTTCATCGCGAAGGCAATCGTGGAGGCGCACGGCGGCCAGATCGGCGTGCAAAGCGCGCCGGGCGAGGGCAGCACCTTCTGGTTCACGCTGCCCGCGTGCGACGAGCCGCCTACGGCGTCTTGTTAGGCGATCGCCAGCTGCTCGGCGGCACGCCATGCGTCTGTCGGAACTGCCGCAGGAAGTGGGTGTAGTTCGTGTAGCCGACGGCCTGAGCGATTTGCTGCCCGGTCCATTCGGTCTCGCTCATGAGGCGCTTGGCTTCCTCGAGGCGATGATGGATGATCCACTGCAACACGGTTCTTCCGGTCTCGCGGCGCAGCGTGTCCGTGAGGTAGGCGGGCGAGTAGCCCAACTCGTGGCTGAGCTCGCGCAGACCGATGGGCTCGCGAAATCGCTCCGCGATGAGTTGCAAGGCGCGCTGGGCGAAGGGCGAGAGCGGCTCCGTAGAAGGCGCCGATTCCGCCGGCCCGGCATCGGCCCGGCTGCGGGCGATCGCCCGTTCGACGACGGCGGACAGCACCGGCAATTCGATCGGCTTCTCCAGAAAGTCGAAGCCGCCCCATTCCCGCAGCGCCTTGATCGCGTCTTGAACCGTGGCCTGGCCGGAAAGGAAGATGACGGCCGTGTCCGGATACGTCGCCTTGAACCACTCGAGCAGCTCGAGGCCGTCGACCTCGGGCATTCTCAGGTCCGTGACGACCACGTCGAAGCCGGCGTCGCTCGCAAGCGCGATGGCCTCCTGCCCATTGGCGGCTTCCTGGACGTCGTACCCCGAGCCCGCGAGCCATTCGACGAGATTGGCCCGGTAGTCGGGATCATCCTCGACGACGAGCACGCGCGGCGGTGATTCAAGCGGCATGGGGCACCACGCGCGGGGATAACGCACCCATTCTCAAAGCGGATTCCTTCACCTGGGATTCTCGTGCAGCTTCTATCTTACCCGACGACCTTCCCGGTTCAAAAGTGCCGTCCGGGCGACATTGCTTTCAGACAAGCTTCGTCCACCTCGAGCGCGGGCATACGCTGAGCTTGACAAGTGTCTATAAAAATCTAGAATAATCTAGCAGGAGGGACACGCCGATGGCCGTCCAGATCAACGCCCGAATCTCCGAGAGCACGAAGGAGCTGCTCGAGCGCGAGTGCCGCGCGACCGGCATCAAGAAGGAGTTCTTGGTGGAAGAGGCGCTGCTGCATCACCTGCAGGCTCTGCACGAATTGCCCGCGGACGTGATCATCCATCCGCGCCTCCTGATCAGCGCCGAGACGGCCGAAGCGCTGCTCGAGCAGATCGAATCCCCCGCGCCGACTCAGGCGCTGAAGGATCTGATGAAGCGGCATGGAGATTAGGCCGCTTCGGCCCGAGGACGACCGCACCGCCTTCACCTGCGGCGACGCCGACCTGGATCGGTTCTTTCACAAGTACGCCGGCCAGAACCAGTTCAAGCACCACATCGGCACGACCTACGTCGCCGTCGAAGCCGGGACGATTTGGGGCTACGCGACCGTCTCGGCGGGCCACATCGAAATCGAACACTTGCCGGAGCGTCTGGCCAAACGCCTGCCCCGCTATCCGCTGCCCGTGCTGCGGCTCGCCAGGCTCGCCGTCGGTAAAGACGCGCAAGGCAAAGGAATCGGCGGTGCGCTGCTTTTTGCCGTCTTCAAGCTCGCGCTCGCCCAGGCCGACAACGCCGGCTGCGTCGGTGTCGTCGTGGACGCAAAGCCGCAGGCGGTCGACTGGTACTCACGCTTCGGCTTCGCCCCCTTGCAAGTACTTGAAGGGGGCTCCGCGGCGAGGCCCCGGCCACGCGAAATGTTTCTTCCCCTGAACACGATCCAGGCAGCGACCTCGCTTTGATGTCTCGGCGGCGCGAGGCTAATCCGCCGCAACGCCACTTCTCGGCCGCGGTGAAGCCTCAACCATTGAAATCCTATATCACTCAGTGATACAATTTGCGCATGCGAAGGGTCTTCAAGACCAAGTCCTTCCACCGTTGGATGCGGAAGACCGAGTTGACCGACAGTAGCTTGTGCAAGGCAGTGGTCGAGATGGTCGCCGGCCTGATTGATGCCGATCTCGGCGGTGGCGTTCTCAAGAAGCGGGTCGGACTGCCGGGAAGGGGAACGCGCGGAGGCGCTCGAAACCGCAATCGCCGATGAGGAAATCGTGGAGATTTGCCATGAGCGCCAGATCAAAGCCTAAAAGCCGTTTGCTCGATGCCGTGCACGAGACGGCCAGCGATCTCTATGCCTCCGGGTTGATTGACCGTCGCCGGATGCGTGAATACGACGCGCTCTGTCTCGAACCGATCGAGGCGTACACGAGCGAAAAAATCGTGGCTTTGCGAAAGCGGCACCACCTGAGTCAGGCGGTGCTCGCTTCGGTGCTGAACATCAGCGTTTCGACAGTACGCCAATGGGAAATCGGCGCCAAGCGGCCGAGTGGGCCTTCGCTCAAATTGCTGGACCTGCTCGACCGCAAGGGACTCGAGGCGTTGGTTTAACGTTAACGACCCGTGTCCCAGAAATCCCGCGGATACAGGCGATAGAGCTTCGCGCCGTCGCCTTCGGTTTGCTTGAGATAGCCCTCGTACAGACTCATCTGCTTCTCGGGTCCGATCACGAAGTAAATCGCGCCTTTAACGTCCTTAGCCTTCTCATCGAGCCCCGGCAGCACCTCGCCGTAGACCTCGGGCATGCGCTTGTAGAGCGCCTGCGACAGGCCCGGCATCGCGCGCAGCTCCAGCAACGCGCGGTGGAAACGGCTCACCAACGCCGGCGTCTCGCCGTCCGCGAGGTCGGCGGCCATGGCCTCGCCGCGGGCCTCGTAGGACTCGGCGGCGCGCGAGCCGTCGAAGGCGTTCGCGATCGCGTAGTCCACCAGCTTCGGGTCCGCCTTGCTCTTCTTCAGCTCGCCGACCACGAAGCGCAAGGTCTGCGGCAACTCGGGACACCGCTCGGCGTAGTAATCCACGAGCCCCGAGGCGGGCGACTCGCCGATGCCGTTGGAGTAGGCCAGGCCTGCAGCCCAGGTCTTCATGAAGATCGAATCCGCGCCGCCGCCCGAGTACAGGCCGCCCGCGAGGTAACGCAACAGCGACTCGCGGTCCGTGTTCGCGTAGCTGGTGAGCGGACCGCGGTTCAGGAACACGCCGCTTTGCGTGTTCGGATTGATCAATCCCACAAAAAGAGGATGCGCGCCCGGCTCACGCGCCTGCAAGCGCTCGGTGACGCGCGGCGTGGCGGGGTAATGGATCGTCGGCACGCGGCGCGTGCCGAGGCCCGCGATCAAGCTCGGCAGCGAGCGGGTGATGAGCGCCTGCTGTTCGGCACGCGAGGCAATCATGAACATGCGGGCCTTGTTGGCGTTCATGACCCTTCTGCGCACGAAATCGAGGTTCGCGAGCGCCGTTTGCGGCGGCACGAGCAGGTCGTCGCGCATCTCGCCGCAGAGGTAGGCCCAATCCGTCGCGATCGAATCGTCCGGCAGGTCCGCGAGGGCGAGGCCGAGGTCCTTGGCGGCTTCTTCGGCGTTGCCCTTGGCGCCCACCGGCAGTGCAGCGAATTGCTTGATGTACGGGAACCAGGCGGCGTGAAGCTCCTTGCCGGTCTTGCCGGTCGCCAGATAGTCGGTGAGCTCCTGCAGTTGCTGGCGGTTGCCCTGCTTACCTGCACCCGCGAGCGCGGTCATGAAGTGCGAAATGGCCTTTCGATCGGCTCTCGTGCCCGCGTCGCGCAACAGCCACTTGAGCCGATGCGCGTAATGCTCGCGCGTCATGAACGAGCCTGCCATCAGCTGCAGCGGCTGATCCTGGTGGGCGTAGGCGTCCGCCGGCCCTTGGACCCAGTTCTCTTCGGCGCCCTTCATGGTGTTGTGCAGATCGGCGATCGTCTGATCGACGAGGTCGCGTAGGCGCGGCAGGTTCTCGACGCGCCAATCCGGCGCGAAGGCGACGCGCTTCATCCACTCGACCGCGCGGGCGCTCTCGGCCGGGTTGTCGCCCGCGCCCTTGATCACCAGCTCACAGCGGCCGGTGTGCGGGTTGCGGGTGAAGTTGGCGCCGAGCGAGAGGATCTCGTTGCGCAGGCGCTCCGTCATCGTGTCGAACGAGACGGCCTTGCCGTGGTCGATGACGCCCGTGTTCGTGAGTAGCGACGGCAGCATCGCCAGGTACACGAAATCGCGCTGCGGCACGTCGTCCACGCGCAGCGCGAGGCCCACGGTGGCCGAGGTCATGTTGTCGAAGGTCGAAGCCACGAGCGGAATGCCGTGCGCGAGCTTGACGACGTGGTAATCGAGCTGGGGGTCCTGGGACAGCGGCGGGTTCTGAATGAAGTGCACCGGCGGATCCCCGGCCTCCTGGGCCTTGATCTGGGCGCTGGCCGTGTCGTAGTCCTTCTGGTAGAGCTGCAGGGCGACCTGGGCGTTCTTCGCAGCCACGCCGTAGCGCTTCTCGAGCGCCAGAAGCTCGTCGCCCAGACGCGCTTGCAGCTCACGTTGATCCTGCTTGACTAGCTCGGGATCAGGCTTGGCGGCCACGGCGTCCGGCGTCGTGTCGAGCAGGTGCCACGCCTGCAGCTTGTCGCGCCAGAGGTTCTTCGAGCCCGTCAGCTCGCGATCTAGCGCGGCGAGATCGGCGGACATCGTCACGGAGCGGTTGAAGCCGCCGAAGTCCGCCAGGCGGTCGAGCTGGTCGATCCAGGCCGAGTTGGTGTCGCGGAAGCCGAAGCCCGGCGGCGAGTTGACGAACTTGGAGAGGTCGCGGTGCTGCTCGGTGATGAGCGCGCGGACGCGGGCATTGAAGGCCGTCAGCTCGGCCGAGCCGTCGGGCCAGCTCGCGATTCTGGCGAGCTCCTGGGCGATTTGCGCGCGCACCTGCGTGATGCGCGCGGGCGTCAACTGGGCGCTCGCCACGTCCGTCAAGCCGATCGCGATCGGATGGCCCTCGTCGTCGTCGACGTAGCCGAACACACCGCTCGCGCCCACGTCCATCTTGCGCGTCTTGGTGTCGATGAAGGTCTTGTAGAGGTTGGTGGTGGTGTCGCCGGCGATCGCCGAGACGAACAGCTCCGCGAGCAAATAGTCTTGATTCGTCTTGAACCGCAAATCCGCCGGCCAGGCGAACAGCAGCTGCCCGGGATTGGCGGCGTTCTTGTCCGGATAGCCCACGACGTCGATCTGCCCGCTGCCGGTCGGCCGCGGCGGCGGCAACTGCGCGGCGGTCTTGAAGGTGCCCTTGAGCTTGCCTGCGTCGGGCTCGACCTGATTGAGAATCTGGTCGAGGCGCTTGAGCGTGTCGCCGAGCGCCATCACCTTGGGAATCGCGATCACGACGCCCATGTTGGCGAGGTGATAGTTCGCGTCGTGGAACTTGCGGATGTCCGTGGGCTGCAGGCTGCGCAGGCCCGCGGGCGAGCCGCCCGAGACGTACGACAGCGGATGGTCCGGCCCGTACAGGTCGAGGTTGAGCTGCCGGTACAGGCGCGTCCAGGGGCGCTCGAAGGTCGAAACCATCTCGTTGTAGACGGTGCCCTTCTCCTCGAGCCGCAAGCTGCCGTCCGGGTTCTGGGCGAGGCCGAAGTTGCAGACCTCGCGGCGGATCTCTTCATCCGTGTAATCCGGATGCAGCAAGGCGTTCATGTGCGCCTTGAAGAGCGTGAAGAACGCCTCCGAGCCCGCGGCGGTGTCGAAGAGGTAGCACGTGCGGCGCTGTTCGGTGTAGGCGTTCGAGTCGGCGAGCGCCATCGTGTCGAGGTTCGCGACCGCACGCCCCTGGTTGCCCTTGCCGAGCAGCAGGTGCTCCTGCGTGTGCGGCTCGCCGCGGTCCGAGACCGGCCAGGAGTTCACCCAGATGAAGCCTTGTGGGACGGATTGGATGTCGAGGACATCCAAGGTGAAGCCACTCTTCACGTGCACGAAGCGCGCGCCCATCGGCTTGTTGGCGGCGTCGCGGTAGAGCGCGACGGCCTTGAAGCCGTCCAGCTGGGTGCCGGGCTTGAGACTCGCGAGCACGGCGGCTGGAGTCTGCGGCGCCGCGAGCACGGGCAATTGGGGCGCGAGCATACAGGCGGCGATGAGGGCGGCGAAGAGGCGCTTTCTCTGGCGAGGCATTCTTGGGACATTCCTCCGAATCGTGGTGGGCCGGTTAGGACGTGGGTGTCCGCGCGAAGGGCCGACAGCTTCTCATTCCCCGGAACCGCATTCGAATGTTTCGTCCGATTCGTTTATTTCGTCTACCATAACTTCGTGCTAGAGTGATCTCGTTCCGATTCCACGAACAGGAGATAGACGATGGCCCGGGAAACCCTCTTGGAGCCGTTCGCTCCCGAAGCCGCAGAAACCCCTTTCATCCAAGAATTGGATCGGGTGCTCTCACGTGAACAGGCTTCCCCGCGCCTTGTGAGCGCGTCGGGAGACGAGCTGGCGCTGCCAGCATCGGTATACAAGCTTCTGAAGTCCATAGTGCATTTGATGGCAAGCGGCCAGGCGATTCGCCTGATTCCCGCGCACCTCGAGCTCACGACCCAAGAGGCGGCGGGCATTTTGAATGTGTCTCGGCCGCATGTGGTGAAACTGCTCGAAAGTCGAGCCTTGCCATGCCGGAAGGTGGGCAGCCACCGCCGGATTCGCTTCGAGGATCTGATGGTTTACAAAAGGATTCAGGAAGTCGAGCGGGTGATGGCGCTTGCCGAGATGACGAAAATCAGCCAGGAAGACGGGATCTACTGAAGGGTAAACCTCTCAGTTGATCTGCCCCGGAAAATGAAGCGCCGATGGACTCCAACTGATTGTTTGCAAAAACCGAACGTTAGGTTTATAGTTGGTATTGTGGGCACCGTGGCGCGGCAAGATGGGATGCGCATCTGGGTGTGGTCCGAAGACCACCTCCCGCCGCATGTGCACGTTGGGACGGTTGCCTGGGAGATCACCGTCCTCATTGGAGACGTCGCCGTTTTGGATCGGATCAAGTGGGGGAATCCCCTTGCCAAGGAAATTCGGGCGGCACTGGCTCTCGTTGCAGAGCACCTGGAGGCATCCAACGCAGAATGGAGGCGTTGCCATGGCTAAAGCCATCATCCCGACCGAGGCCGAACTCGAGACAATCCGCCGCCAGAGCGAGGTTGAAAACGCGCGCGAGATTCGAGCCGAGCACGTGCGATTCGAGCCCGAAGGACGCCTTTTCACCCTTCGGCTGAGCGGACGCACCGTCGAAACACCGACGCTGATTACTTTTCCGGTGGACGTTTCTCCGGCTCTTTCCAAGGCGAGCGATGCACAGCTCGCCGAAGCTGAGGTTTATCCTGGCGGCACGACACTGGCCATCGAGTCGTTGGATCTCCATCTGAGTGTCGAGGCCCTGGTCTTGCGAGCCCTGATGGGGCCTGACTTTCAGGACAGGCTGCGCAAGCGCGGGGCAAGGGCTCTGGGGCAGACGAAGAGTGCGGCCAAAACGGCGGCGGCCAGGGAGAACGGCAAAAAGGGCGGGCGGCCGCGCAAGACGGCGATCGCCGAAAGCACGCGAGAGATTCACCTTCGCTCGTGAGCGCTCCTTATACGTTTCACTTGACCAGAATCGGCACCTGAACATCGAACGGCTGAAGATTCGCGCCCTGCACGACGTAGCCGAACTTATCCGTGAAAGCCATATGCGTAAGCGCATACCCATCGGCGATGTCCGCAAAGTTGTGCGTCGCCCGCGCCAGCACGGAAGTGTCGAGCGGAACCGTCAGCGTGACGGGCGCTCCGAAAGCAGTCTCCCTTGCCGCAGGGAGCTTGAACGGGCTAAAGCGATAAACGACCGCCGTTTCTTGCCGCGTACCCGCCACATCCGTCCATACGAAGCTCGCCGTGCCCGAAGC
>DATNPP010000555.1:0-1815 GCA_036703175.1 Oscillatoriaceae cyanobacterium | reverse complement strand
TCGGGCAATCCACGCGCATCATTCTGCGCAACCTGCAGCGCCAGCCCCGGCGTGCGCTGGTCGCGCTCGTGGGGCTCATGTTCGCGACCGCCATCACGGTGGTGGGCACGTTCTCGGTCGACGCGATCGATCGGGTGATGGCGATTCAGTTCGATCACGTCCAGCGCTACGATGCCGCCGTCACCTTCGTGAAGCCCCGGCCGTCCGAGACGCTCGACGATCTGCGGCGACTGCCGGGCGTGCTCGCCGTCGAGGGCTTTCGCAGCACGCCGGTGCGCCTGTATGCCGGCGCCCGCATGCGCCTCACGAGCCTGACCGGGCTGCCCGCCGTGCCCAGGCTCGATCGGGTGGTCGACGCGCAAACCCTCGAGCCCCTGCGCTTCGGTCACCACGGCCTCGCGCTCGACGATCGCCTGGCGAGCGAACTCGGCGTCCGCCGCGGCGACGCGCTGGATGTCGAGGTGCTGGAGGGCAAGCGGCCGCGCCGCACGCTCCGGATCGCGCAGGTCTTCCACGACGATTTCGGCACGAGCGCCTACCTCGAAGCCGGCGCGCTGGATCGGTTGCTCGACGAGGGGCGCGCCTACTCGGGCGCGTACCTGCGGGTCGATCCCGCGGCCCGAAGCGCGCTCGTCGCCCGTTGCGCGAGGCTGCCCATGGTGGCGGGCGTGCAGTTGCGCAGCACGATCAAGGCGAACTTCGACCAGGCCATGGCCCAGAGCTTCCGCATCGAGCGCGTCTTCTCGGCGTGCTTCGCGGGGGTGATCGCCTTCGGCGTCGTCTACAACAGCGCGCGCATCATCCTGTCCGAGCGCGCGCGCGAGCTCGCGACGCTGCGCATCATCGGCTTTTCGCCGCGCGAGGTGTCCTACATCCTGGTCGGTGAGCTCGCGCTGTTGACGGCGATCGCCATTCCCTCGGGCCTCGCGCTGGGCGTCGGGCTGGCCGACGCCATGGCCCACGCCGTCAACTCAGATCTGATGCGGCTGCCGGCGGTGGTCGCGCCCCGCACGCTCGTGATGGGGGCCGCGATCATCGTGATCGCGACCGTTTTCTCGGCCTGGTCCGTCGCGCGCGGCCTCGCGCGCCTGGATCTGGTCTCGGTGCTCAAGACGAAGGAGTAAGACCATGTCGAAACCGCGGCGCCTCCGGCGCTTTCTCTGGGGAGGGCTCGGCCTTTTGGCGCTCGTGGGCGTCGGGCTCGCCGCACGCCCCAAGCCGCTGGCGGTCGAGACCGCGCGGGTCCGAACGGGGCCGATGCAGGTTACGCTCGACGAGCAAGGGCTCACCCGGCTGCACGATCGGTACGTCATCTCGGCCCCCGTCGCCGGACAGATCGCGCGCATCGGGCTCGAGCCGGGCGATCGCGTCGAGGCCGGCGAGCCGCTCGTGACGTTCGCGCCCGCGACGCCCGCGTTGCTGGATGCCCGCGCGAGCGCCGAGGGCGAGGCCGGCGTGCGCGTCGCCGAGGCCGCTCTCACGGCCGCCCGCGCGGAACGGGCGCGCCAGGCGTCGATCGCGGCGCATGGCGCGGCCGAGCAGCGCCGCATGCAAACGCTTTACGACGACGGCGGCCTCTCGCGCGAGGCCCTCGAGAACACGCAGGCCGAGGCGCGCGCGGGCGCGGACGCCCTTGCCGTGGCCACCGCGAACGTGCGCCAGGCCGAGGAGCAACTGGCCGCCGCACGCGCCGCCCTCTCGAGCGCGACGCCGAGCGCCCCGGCGATGGTGTTGCGCGCGCCGATCGGCGGCGTGATCGTGAGCCGCCGGCACGAGAGCACGGCGGTGGTGCCGGCCGGCGAAGAATTGCTCGTG
>DATNPP010000513.1:0-3818 GCA_036703175.1 Oscillatoriaceae cyanobacterium | reverse complement strand
ATACTGGCGCTGCCCGTTCAGCCCCATCGGCTGCGCCGAGACGAACAGATGCGCGTTCGGGGCCAGCGCGGCTTCCAGCTGCGCGCCGCTGCCCGCCGGCACGTGAACCACGCTGCCGTCCGCCAGCGTAAAACCCGTGATTTGCCCCTGGGCGTCGCGCTGCACGGACTGCACGTGGCCGTTCAGGGTCGTCGGCGCGCCCATCGGCGCCGGCGTCGGGCTCGGCGGCGGGGACGGCCGCGTGCTCATCGCGAGCGCCGGCGCGGCGCCGGCCAGCAAACTGAGGGCCACCAGAGTGCTTGTCAGCTTTTTGTGCATGCACCCTTCCTTTCTCGAACTCGTCTGGCGGAAAAATAGCATGGGGCGCGCCGCGCGACCCCGGCGATTTGCACAAGCGCGCTGCGCGTTTGGCCTGCTTGAGCGCTATGGCGCATGGCGAGCCGCTTTTCGGTTTGAACGTCGCCCGACGGGTATACGTCATGTGTGCGGATCACACAGAATCACCCCGGTCGACAGGCTAGACTGGGGAGGTTATGTTAGCACCGGTCTGACCGGAAGCACGAGGTAAGAAATGGCGCTCGGCGGCGCAGCCCCTTCACAAAACCGGCTGATTTACGACCTGATCCTGGCGGCGCTCGTCGTGACGGTGCTGGCCATTCTGATTCTGCCGATCCCGCTCTGGCTGCTGGACGTGCTCATCGTGGCCAACCTCTCGATGGCGGTCATCACGGTGGTCGTCTCGCTCTACATCATCAAGCCGCTGGATTTCGCCTCGTTCCCCTCGCTGTTGCTGATTCTCACGCTGTTCCGCTTGAGCATCAACGTGGCGACGGCCAAGGCGATTCTGCTGCATGCCGAGGCGGGCTACGTCATTCACGCCTTCGCCGAGTTCGTGGTCGGCGGCAACTACGTCGTCGGCATTTTGATCTTCTTGATCCTGATCTTGATGCAATTCATCGTGGTCACCGAGGGCGCCAAGCGCGTCGCCGAAGTGGCCGCGCGCTTCACGTTGGACGCGATGCCCGCCAAGCAGATGGCGATCGACGGCGAGCTGGCCCAGGGCATGTGCACGCTCGAGGAAGCCAAGAAGCGCCGCAAGGACGTCGAGCGCGAGGCGAACTTCTTCGGCTCGATGGACGGTGCCAACAAGTTCGTCAAGGGCGACGCGATCATGGGCATGGTCATCATGGTCGTGAACATCATCGGCGGCTTTCTGGTCGGCATGCTGATGAAGGGAATGGACGCCCCCACGGCGGCCTCGACCTACACGATTCTCACGGTCGGCGACGGCCTCGTGACGATGATTCCGTCGCTGTTGATCTCGCTCGCCGCCGGCTTCGTCGCCACGCGCGCGACCTCCGAGAACAACCTCGCCGCCGACCTGCGCGGCCAGCTCTTCACGAGCCCCAAGGTGCTCGGCGTCGCCGGCGCGATTCTGTTGCTGTTGGGCCTGGCGTTGCCGCCGCACTGGCCCTTCATTCTGATCGCGCTCGTGGCGGGCACGGGGGCCTTCATGACCTACCGGCGCAGCATGATGGCGGCGGCGGGCCCGGGCGAGTTCGAGGGCGGGGACGCCGCCTGGGACGGCGGCGCTCCGGATGAAGAAGAGGACCTCAAGAACCCCGAGACGGTCATGAAGATGATCGGCGTGCCGCCGTTGACGCTCGAGCTGGGTCTCGACCTCGTGCCGCTGGTCGATCCGGCCCTCGGCGGCGAGCTGATGGACCGTGTGGTGCCGATGCGCGTGAACATCGCCATGGAGCTGGGCTTCATCATGCCCGGCATTCAGTTCAAGGACAATCTGAATTTGCGCCCGAACACCTATCAGATTCTGGTCAAGCAGAACGTGGTGGATCAAGGCGAATTGCTCGTGGGCTACATGCTCGCCATTCAGCAGAGCATCACGGACACCTCCGAGGAGCTCGTGGGCTTCCCGACCGTCGACCCCGCCTACGGCAAGCCCGCCGTGTGGGTGGCCGGCGCCGAGGCGCAGCGCGCGAGCCAGCTGGGCTACATGGTCCAGGATCCCACCAACGTGCTGATCACCCACCTCGACGAGGTGGTGCGCGCCCATTCGCACGAGATCCTCAGCCGCGAAGAAGTGCAGATCATGCTCAACAAGATTCGCGAGAAGGCGCCCACCACCGTCAAGGAGCTCGTGCCGGACAAGCTCGAGCTGGGCGAGGTGCAGCGCGTGCTGCAGAATTTGCTGCGCGAGCGCGTCAGCATTCGCGACCTCGTCACGATTCTCGAGAAGCTCTCGGACTTCTCGAAGATGGTCAAGGACCCCTTCATGCTCACGGAGCTGGTGCGCACGACCATGGCGCGCCAGATCTGCGCGAGCCTGGCGGACGACGAGGGCATTCTCTACGTGATCACCTTCGATCCGCGCGCCGAGCAATCGATCAAGGACGCGATCCAGCAGGGGCCCTCCGGGCCGCAGCTGGCGCTGAACCCGCAGATTCGCTCGATGATCGTCGAGCGCCTCGGCGTCGCCTACGAGGCCGCCGCCGCGCAGGGCCACGTGCCGTCGGTGCTGTGCGACCCCGTGATCCGGCCGCACGTCAAGCCGCTCATGGAGCGCACGATTCCGACGCTCTCGGTGATCTCGTACAACGAGGTGCACCCCAAGTTCCGCGTGCAGGCGGTCGGCAACGTCACCACCTCCGTCACCGCGGCGAGCTAAAGCTCGGCCCGGCGAGCGCCGATACTGGGAGTAGGGTGACACCCTTTCGCTCGGTGAGGTATCGCCATGTTGTCGCTTCAGCTCAATAGCCAGTACGTCCTGAATGTCCAGCGCGCCGCGGACTCGGTCGATTCGTCGATGCAGAAGTTGTCGTCGGGCGTGCGCATCAACAGCTCCGAGGACGACCCCGCGGGCACGGCGATCGCCGAAGGCCTGGACTCGCTCGTCCGGGGCTCGCAGACGGCCCAGCAGAACATTCAAAACGGCATCAACCTGGTGCAGATCGGCGAAGACGGCATTCAGGGCATGATCCCCGTGCTGCAACGCATGCGCGAGCTGGTCGTGCAGGCCGGCAACGGCACCTACACCGACACGCAGCGCCAGTCCATGCAGCAGGAAATCGACCAGATCAAGCAGCTGCTGCCGCAGGCGTTCTACGTGGCGCACGACGCGCGCATCAACCTGGACGGCAAGGACAACGCCGACCGCGTGCTGAACTTCCAGGTGGGCGCGGAATCCGGCGAGATCGTGTCGGTGGACTACAATCCGCTGCGCGACGACATGCGCCAGATGATCCTCGACACCTTCGGCTACGCCCAGCTCTACAACTCGCAGTGGCAGGAGTTTCTGGTCGGCGGCTTCGGCAGCCCGGCGCCCAAGCCGACCGATCCCGCGCCCCCGCCGTCGCCTCCCGGCACCACGATGGCGGACGCGTTCCCCTCGAAGGTGCAGGTCGTGCCCGGCACGGACGCGAACATCAACCAGTCGCTCAGCGTGATCGACACGAGCATCACGAACCTGACGGCCCAGGCCTCTTACCTCGGCGCGATTCAGAACCGCTTCGAGGACACGCTCAACAACGTGAGCTCGTTCCAGCTCGACGCGCAGTCCTCCGAGTCGACGATTCGCGACACGGACATGGCGCAGGAGATGACCAAGCTCACGAGCGCGCAGGTGATCCAGCAGGCCGCGACGGCCATGCTCAGCCAGTCCAATCAGCAGCCGTTCCAGATCCTGCAGTTGCTCAAGAACAGCCCGGGCCAGTAGAGCTTTCCTCCCTCCTTCCTTCCTCTCCCCCTCAGACACAAGGGCCACCTGACGGTGGCCCTTGCGTCTTGATGAATCAGGGAGC
>DATNPP010000494.1:0-9115 GCA_036703175.1 Oscillatoriaceae cyanobacterium | reverse complement strand
GCTGAGCGCCTGTTTGATCGTCAAGGACGAGGCCGAAAACCTGCCGCGCTGCCTGAAATCGCTCGAGGGCTGGGTGGACGAGATCATCGTCGTGGACACGGGCTCGTCCGACGACACCGTGGCGATCGCCGCGTCCTTGGGCGCCAAGGTCTCGCATTTCGCCTGGTGCGACGACTTTTCCGCCGCCCGCAACTTCGCCCTCGACCAGGTCACGGGCGATTGGGTTCTCGTCATCGACGCCGACGAGGAGCTCGTGCTCGACCAACCCGAGGCCATGCGCCAGGCGCTTCAAGGCGCGCCCGCCGCCATGGTGCTGCTCATCGAGAGCCTCGGCGAGTCCAACGCCGTCGAGTTCCAGGCCCCGGCGCTGCGCCTTTTTCCGCGTGATGCCCGGCTGCGCTATGCCGGCCGCGTGCACGAGAGCCTCACGGCCGCGTTGCAGACGCTCGCGCTCCACGTGCACGAAGCAGGCTTCGCGCGGCTGCGCCACCACGGCTATCGCTTGCAGGCGCTCGAGTCCCGCGACAAGGCCGAGCGCAATCTGCGGCTCGCGCGCCTCGAAGCCGCCGATCAGCCCCTTTCCGCCCTCGCGCATCTCAATCTGGCCCGCAGCCTGGCGCACGCCGGCCACCTCGCCGAGGCGCTCGCGGCCTATGGCGCCGTGACCGTGATGCCCGGCGGAGTGAGCGGGCTCGGTGAGAACCTGTGGCTGCACTTCGTCCTCGGCCTGCAAGAGACCCAGCAAGCCCTGGGCGACGACGCCGGCGCAGCGGCCACGCTCGCCGCGGCGCTGGCCAAGAGCCCCGGCCATCCCGAGCTGTGCTTCGAGCGCGGCCGCCTCGCCGCCAAGCAGCAGCGCTTCGAGGCCGCACGGGCCGACTTCGAGACCTGTCTCGCCGCGCACGGAAAGCCATACTTGTGCGTGCGACCGGGCGTCACGGACGCGCTGGCGCGCCAGGCGCTCGCCGTCGTCGCCAAGCACCTGCCCGCACGTCCGGCCTCCCCGGAGGCCACGCGCCTGGTGCGCCGACTGGAGCAATCGCCCTGGGACGCCGAGGGCTTCCTCGAGCTGGCCTTCGTGTTCTTTCAGGAGGAGACGTACGACAAGGCCCTCCTGGCGATCGCCCAGAGCATCACGATCAACGCCGACCACGCCGCGGCCTACCACCTCTTCGGCTTGATTCTGGACAAGTTGGGGCAGCCCGAGGTTGCCGAAAAGGCCTTCCAGGCCGCCCTGTATCTGGATCCCGAACACCCCACCGCGCTGAACTGCCGGCTGCAATGCCGCCGGAAGCAACCGGCCTACGCGCTGACGCCGGATCAATCGGCGCACTTCGATCAGCTGCTGCGCCGGCTCCATCCGACCGTCAGCGCCTGTCTCATCGTCAAGGACGAGGCCGAGAACCTGCCGCGTTGCCTGGAAGCCTTGCGCGACTGGGTCGACGAGATCGTCGTGGTGGACACGGGCTCGCGCGACGACAGCGTGGCGATCGCCGCGTCCTTCGGCGCCAGGGTCGCCCACTTCGCCTGGTGCGACGACTTCTCCGCGGCCCGCAACTTCTCGATCGAACAGGCCACCGGCGACTGGATTCTCGTCGTCGACGCCGACGAGCAACTGGTCGTCGACGATCCGCAGGCGTTTCGTGCCGTGCTCCGCAACCGCGCCAACGGCGGCTATATCCTCGATCAGCGCAACCTCTTCGACGACGGTCAAGAGGTGATCAATCCGTTGCTGCGGCTCTTCCAGCGCCAGGAGGCGATCCGTTACGAACGGCGTCTTCACGAGGGCGTCGAGCGCACGATCAAAGCCCAGGGATGGCAGGTAGGAAGGACTCCCAGCCTCTGGCTGCGCCATGCGGGCTACCTGGAGAGCGTCATCGCCGACCGCAAGAAGGGCGATCGCAACGTGCGGCTGGCCCGATTGCAGGTCGAGGAGCAACCGGAAAGCCTCGATGCCTGGATGGGGCTCGCACGCAGCCTCACGTTCGCCGGCCAGCTCGACGAGGCGTCGGCCGCCTACGTGCGCGTCGAAGCGCTTCTGGCCCAGGCGCCTTCTTTCGACGAGAAGGCATGGCTGATTCAGCTCTACGGCCAGTTCGAGCTCCAGGTGCGCCTGGGGCAACCCGAGGCGTTGGAGCGGGTGATCGAACGCGGATTGAGCCGCCGGCCCGATCTCGCGCATCTGCGCTACGAGCGCGGCAAGCTGCGCTACAACCGCGGCGACGTGGCGGGCGCGATCGCGGACTTCGAGACCTGCCTGACCCTCGACGACGACGCCGAGGTGCCCTTCGTGCTGCCCGGCGTGACGGACACGTTGCCGCGCGAGGCGCTCGCGCGAATCGCCGAGCAGCACCCGGAACTCGTCGGCTCCCGTCGTCCCGTCGGCCAGCCGTCCGTGACGCCGCATACGATCATTCCCACGGCGGGAGCGGGCCCGCGCCTCAGCGCGTGCCTCATCGTCAAGAACGAGGCCGCGAACCTGCATAGCTGCTTGCAATCTCTAAAGGGCCGCGTCGACGAGCTGGTCGTGGTGGACACGGGCTCGACCGACGACAGCGTGGCGATCGCCGCCTCGTTCGGCGCCAAGGTTTCCCACTTCCAATGGTGCGACGACTTCTCCGCGGCGCGCAACTTCGCCATCGAGCAGGCGACCGGCGATTGGATTCTCGTCGTCGACGCCGACGAGGAGCTCGTCGTCGAGCGCGCGGGGGCCGTGCGCACCGAGATTGCGAACCCGGCTTTTGAGGGCTATTTCATGCGCGTCGGCAGCGTCGGCCCCGAGGGCGAGATCTACGACACGCCGCTGGTGCGCCTCTTCCGGCGTGATCCGCGCGTGCGCTTTTGCGGCCGCTTGCACGAGCAGGTGGACGATGCGTTGCGCGCCCATCAAATGGCCATCGGGCTGTGCGAAGGCGCGTGGATTCGGCACGCCGGCTATCGCCTCGAAACCTTGCGCGACAAGGGACTGCGCAACGTCCGCATCGCCGAGCGCGACGTGCAGGAGCGCCCGCACACACCGGACGCCTGGCTTGCGCTCGCGCGCAGCTACATGGCGGCCGAGCGCCACGACGAGGCCTTCACGGCCTTCGAGCGCACGGACGCGTTGCTGGCCGTGGCGGGAGATTCGGGCGATCTCTGGTTTCTGCGGACGATCAGCCTGAGCGATCTCTACACCCGAGCAAACCGCCTGCACGAGGCGGAACGCACCCTCGACCAGGGGCTCGCGCGCTTGCCCGAGGCTCCCGTGCTGCGCTACAAACGCGGCGAGCTGCGCGCCAGGCGCGGCGAGCTCGAAGGGGCCGTGACGGACCTGCGCGCCTGCGTGTGGGCTTGCCAATCGGAAACGATGGACGCCATGCCCCGGGAGCTGCTGAACAAAGCGCAGACGCTTCTGGCGCAGATTCAACGGCAAGCGCCCGCGCTCGCGATCGACACCGCGCCCGACCGCAAGGCCATGTTGCTCGCGCGCCTCGCCGAGAATCCTCGCCAGGCCGAATGTTTCCTCGAGCTGGCCTTCATCCACTTTCAAGCCGGGAATGACGACAAGGCCCTGCTCGCCATCGCGCAG
Source organism: Oscillatoriaceae cyanobacterium (assembly GCA_036703175.1). Classification (GTDB taxonomy): domain Bacteria; phylum Cyanobacteriota; class Sericytochromatia; order S15B-MN24; family JAQBPE01; genus DATNPP01. The sequence goes on along the minus strand of DATNPP010000494.1, from coordinate 5,547 downwards.
AGCCTCGAGCTCGACGCGGGCGACGCCGCCGCTTATCACCTGTTCGGCTTGATTCTGGACCGGCTGGGGCAGCCCGAATACGCGGAGAAGGCCTTCAAGGCGGTGCTGCAACTCGATCCGGACCACCCCACGGCGCTGAATTGCCGGCTGCTGGTCCGCAAGCGCCAGGCCGAGTATGCCTTGGAGCCCGAGCAGGCCGCGCTCTTCGATCGCTTGTTGGCACGGCTTCATCCGACCGTCAGCGCCTGTTTGATCGTCCGAAACGAGGCCGATGATCTGCCGCGCTGCCTGGAGTCGCTGCGCGACTGGGTGGACGAGATCATCGTGGTGGACACGGGCTCGACCGACGACACCGTGGCGATCGCCGAATCCTTCGGCGCCCAAGTCCACCATTTCGCCTGGTGCGACGACTTCTCGGCCGCTCGAAACGCCGCCCTTTCCCATGCCAAGTGCGACTGGGTTCTCTCCATCGACGCCGACGAACAGTTGCGCGTCGAGCAACCCGAGGCCTTCCGCAGAGCCCTGCGCCAGCTCGCGAACGGCGGCTACGTCTTGGAGGTCCGCAACCTCACGAACGAAGGCCAGGCCTTGCTGAGCCCCATGGTGCGGCTGTTTCAGCGCCATGAGGCGATCCGCTTCGCCCATCCGCTTCACGAAAACGTGGTCGCCTCGCTCGAGGCCCTCGGCTGGCCGATGGCGCGCCTCAAGGGCATCGCCATCCTCCATGACGGCTATCTGAGCGAAAAGGCTCGCGCGAAGGGAAAATGGGAGCGCAATTTGCGCATCGCCGTCGCCGATGCCGAGGCGCATCCGGACAGCCCGAACGCCTGGTACAACGTCGGCCGCTCGAGCCTGCTCGGTCATGTGCGGACCGAAGACGCGCTGGCGGCCTTCGCGCAGGTCGAGCAACTGCTCGCCGGCGGCGCTCAGCTCGCCGAGACTCCCTACGTCAACTACGTCACCATGCACCAACGCCTGCTGTGCGAGGCCGGACGGGAGAGCGAGGCCGAGTCCCTGCTCGAGCGGGCGCTGAATCGCTACCCCGGCCACGCCGAGTTGCACTACGTGCGCGGGCAACTGCGCGCGCAGCGTGGCGACGTGGCCGGCGCGCGACAGGACTTCACCGCCTGCCTCAACCCGAACGCGTATGCGAGCGTCACGCGCGCGGGCATCACCTCCGAATTGCCGCGCCGTGCGCTCGCCGAGCTGGCGACCGGCGCTCAGAACTAGCCCCTAAAAAGGAGACTCTCGTGGCCGAACCGAATCGCCAAGTGGTGGCGTTGCCCTCCACCGAGCACGACGCGCCGGTCGCGCCGTACTTCCAGCACGCGCGCAGCGAAATTCAACGCCTGGTGCCCTCCACGGCACGCCGCGTGCTCGATATCGGCTGTGCGTCGGGGGCACTCGGCGAAGCGCTCAAGCGCGAGCGTCCTGGCCTCGAAGTGGTGGGGATCGAGCTCGACGCGCAGGCCGCCGCGCTGGCGGCGACGCGCCTCGACACCGTCTTCACGGGCTCCATCGACGCGATCGAGCTGCCGTTTCCGGCCGGCCATTTCGACTGCCTGGTGCTGGCGGACGTGCTGGAGCACCTGCCGGACCCCGAGGCGACGCTTTCGCGACTGCTGCCCCTCTTGCACGACGGCGGCCACGTCGTGCTCTCGTTGCCGAACATCCGGCACCACTTGCCGCTGTGCGATCTGTTCTTCAACGGCCGTTTCAAGTACATGGACGCGGGAATCCTCGATCGCACGCATCTGCGCTTCTTCACCTACCGCGAGATCGTCGCGTGGATGGCGCGCGCGGGGCTGAACCTCGTCGAGCTCGATGCGAGCGTGCACGTCCCGGATCACGGGCTGATGCAGGTCCTCGCCGAAGTGGTGACGACCTTCGGCTACGATGCCGCCGACTTCATCCAGGAGGCCTCGGTCGTGCAGTACCTGATGCGCCTCGAGAAGCCGCTGCCGAACACGCCACGAGGACTCGGCGCGAGCCGGGATCTCGAAGGCCTCGCACCGGCGCCGGCCGGCCAACCACCGGTGGCGAGCATCGTGATGCTCACGCTGAACCAGCTGCATTTGACGCAGCAGTGCGTGGAGAGCATCTTCGCTTACTCGTCCGTGCCGTTCGAGCTGATCGTGATCGACAACGGCTCGACCGACGGCACGCGCGTCTATTTGCGCGAGCTGGCGCAGCGTGATCCGCGCGTTCGGCTTCACTTCAATCAGACCAACATGGGCTTCGGCCACGGCTGCAACCAGGGCATCGCCATGGCCGAGGGCGAGTTCGTCGTCCTGCTGAACAACGACACGGTCGTGACCGAAAGCTGGCTCGAGGGATTGCTGCGACCGATGTGGCAGGTCGAGGCGATCGGCGCCACCGGGCCGCGCACGAATATGTGCTCGAGCAACCAGAAACTGGCCTTCGTGCCTTACGGCCACGACATGCAGGAGATGCAGCGCTTCGCCAGCTGGTACAGTCACCACAACCGTGGGCAGGCCTGGATGACCTTGCGCCTCATCGGCTTCTGCATGGCCGTGCGCCGATCGGTGCTGGAGAAGATCGGGGGCTTCGACACGACTTTCGGCCTCGGCAACTTCGAGGACGACGACCTGTCGTTGCGCATCAACACGGCCGGTTACCGCATCTGCGTCAACAACGAGGTCTTCATTCATCACTACGGTCACGCAACGTTCCGCGGCGAGTCGATCGATCACACGCAACAGATGCTGCAGAACCAGGATCGGTTCGTCGAGAAATGGGGCGCCAAGATCACGCCCGAGCGCACGTACAACATCGGGGAGCTGGTTCGACTGCCCTTCGATCCGGCGCGCGACGTCACGCCGATCCTGCTGCCGGAGGCGCCGCCCGCCCCGATTCAAGACCCCAAGCGCTTCCACTTCCTGACGCTGCCGGATTGGTCCCGTCCGGAGCGCGTGCTCGAGGCGATCGCCGCCTTCGCGCAGGCCTTTCGCGCCGGAGACGACGTCGCGCTGTTGCTCTGGGTCGATCCGGCGGGCCGCCACACGGTCGGCCAGGTGGCCGAGGAGTTGGGCGCTCGATTGGCCGAGCGCGGCATCGGAGGCGAGGGCAGCCCGGATTTGGTGCTGTTCGACGCCCCCGGCGACCCCATGCACATCGCGCGCGTCTACCGCGCCGCCCACGCGTGCTTGCCGCTGGGAGACGCGGCGATCGCCGCCGCGGCGCAGGCATGCGGCCTTGCCGTACTCGACGACCTCTCGGCGACGAGCTTGCGCCGGACGGCCGGTTTCAACGCCTGAGCGGCCACGCGCCTCAGCGATACAGCTCGAGAAAGCGCAGGCGATGGCGGCGGTAGCTTTCCTCGTCCAGCGGCTCGCCGAGCGCGTGGATCACCCAGGGCAGCGCGCCTTGATCGACGACCGCCACCTGATAATCGGCCCGCCAAAAGTCGAGCGCGTGCGAGACGTCATAGAAGTCGAACCCCTCGATCCGCTCGTTCCAGGGCAGATCGACCTGGGTGGCCATCAGCAATCCATCGATCGCCTGGACGAGCTGCGGCTTGCCGACCACCGGCGTGAGGTTGCGCAGATGAAGCGCATTGTCCTTGAACTCGAAGACCGCACCGTACTTCGGGCCTTCGCTGTCCCACCAGATGCCATGCGCCGGTAACTTCTCGGCGCCGACGAGGCCCAGCATGCCGAGGCCCGGATCGCGTTCGAACGTCGCGATCACGTCGTGCAGAAAGCCCTTGTGGGTGATGAACACGTCCTGATGCAAATAAATCTTGTACTTGGCGTTGTTGGCGCGCATCGCGGCGTTGTAGCCCACGGTCATGCTGGGCGCGCCGCGCACGGCGAGTTGCTCGACTTCGAAGCCCGGCGGCACTTCGAGCGATTGCAGTTCTCGAAGGCAACGCGCGTAGAGCGCTTCGTCGTTGACGCAGGAAATAAAAGTGACGCGACGGGGATCCAACAAATTCAGGGCCGATCTCGTTCATCTCTTAGGTCACGCTGAATGTTCCCCGGGCGGCGAAAGCAAAACCGTGGCTCTCACGACACACTCGGTCTTGGGGTACAAAATGCCTACCACGACGACAAGAGGCGCCTACTAAGATGAGGAACGGTGCGTGACCTTCGGGTTGATCGATTATTGGCGCATGTTTCGCGCCCGCGGCCCCAGGCTGCCCATCACCTACTTCTTGGAGAACCAGCTTTTCGACCTCGTTCGTGGCATCGACACGCACGTGCGCGTGCCTCACGAGTCGCTCGACGTGAGGGGAGAAAGCGCCGTTCACGGTCTCCTATACCAGTGCTCGTGGAAGAGCGCCATCGTCAACTCTTTTGCCTTCTTGCAGCGTGATCTCGGCCCGCGCATTGCCGATTACCATTTTGTCGACGTCGGGTGCGGCAAAGGCAAGGTCCCCATCGTCTGGCAGGAATTGGCCGAAAGAAATCGGCTTGATTTACGCATCACAGGCGTCGACTACGCGGAAAGCCTCCTCGCGATCGCGCGGTCCAACCACGCGAAAGTGTTCGGGCGACCCGGCAATTTCGTCCATGCGGACATCCTTGGAATCGATTTCGCCGCTTGGGGCGAACGCTTCGTGTTCTATCTTTACAACCCGTTCGATGCCATTCTTCTGGAGCGCTTCATCGCAGCGATCAAGCCGTTCGAGTGCATTGTCGTCTACAACAACCCCGTGCATGCTGAGTTGTTTTTGCGTCACGGTTTCACGCAACTGCTCGAACCGAAGGCGTGGCACCCGAATGCCACGCTGCAGATTGTAAAATGTCACCCGAACGAACGCACCCACCGACCAACCACGCCGATTTCTGTTGGTGACACGACCAAGGAAACCCCATGACAGCCTCGATCATAGACGTCATCGACCCGGCCTTCGACGTGGATAACCCATCCGGAACGCGGCCGTCAGTGTCCTACATCATCTGTTCCACGCCTCGCTCCGGCAGCTCACTGCTGACCGAGGGCCTGTGGAGCTCGGGCCGTATGGGGATTCCGGCCGAATACCTCAACGTCGTCCATCAAGCGCCACTTGCGGGCCGTTGGGGCTCCGAGGGACTCAGTGCTTACCTGCAAGCACTGACCGAGCGCCGAACGGATCGCACGGGCGCGTTTTGCTTGAAGGTCCACTGGGCGCAACTGATCCAGTACCACCGATGGTTTCAGCAAGAACGCGGTGAAACGCCCGCTCCGTCGACGGATCCCGAAGCGGAACACCGCGCGCGCTATCGCTTTCTGGCGGAGACGTTTCCCAACCCGCGTTTCATTAGCATCTCGCGGCTCAACCGGGTGCGGCAAGCGGTCTCCTGGTATGTGGCCGCTTGCACAGGGGAGTGGGCACGTACCGCGCAAGATTCGGGAGCCGCGAGAGCGGTGCCGCCGTTCAACCTCGATAAGTTGCTCGCCTACCTCGTCGCGCTCGACGCGGGCGAAGCGAATTGGCGCGAGTTTTTCCGCGTGAACGGCGTGCAGCCCGTCGCAATGCTGTATGAGAAACTGGAAGAAGACTTTACGGCCGCTATCCACGAGCTCGCGCGCGCGATGGAC
>DATNPP010000466.1:0-1558 GCA_036703175.1 Oscillatoriaceae cyanobacterium | reverse complement strand
CGCCTCCTCGGTGAACTCGTGGTAGATCGAGATGCACGGATAGCCGGTCTCCTCGGTGCCCAGTCGGCCCAGCGCCTGAAAGCGCTTGAGATCGGCCGGCGGCAACGTGCTGTCGGACCGGCGCGAGGAGGGGCGCAGGATCATGCCGGCGAAGGTGTGATAGTGCTGCGTGCCCGTGATGTTCGAATGCGCGAGCAAAAAGTCGGCGATCGCCCGCGTCTCCGGCTCCGAGAGCGGATAGGGCCCCGCGCCGCGCGTCTGATGCTCGGGCTCCCAATCGATCGGAAAGTTGCGATTGAGATCGAGCCCGTAGCGCGAGGCCGCCGTGGTGATTTCGCCCAGCAGACCGTCCTTGGTGGGCTCGTAGCCGTGAATGAGCCCCTCGGGCAACAACCAATAGTACGTGCCGCCCGTCTCGTCCGGTCGGCGGCGCACCATCAGACGGGGATCTTTCGTGCTGACCTTCCAGGGGCCGCTCGGATCCTTGAGGCGCATCATGGCGCTCCAGCCGTCGCCGTTCACGTCCTGGCGCACGAGCCCGCGCGTCTCGACCGTGTCCGGATAGGGACGCACGCTCGAGCGCAGCATGCCGGGGCCTTCGAGATACAGCTCGGCGCCGTCCGCGCTCACGCGCGGCACGACGTAGAGGGTCATCTCGTCCAACAGCCGCGTGCAGAGGGGATCATCCCCGTACTGGCTCAGCAGGTGATGAATCGTGTAGAGCGCCACGGCCGAGCCCGTCACCTCGCCCGCATGCACGTTCGCGTCGATGTAGTAGGCCGGCTTGTGGTCGTGCGGACCGGTCGCGGCGTTCGTGAGCGTCATGCACCAGAGCTCGCGGCCCTGGTAGGTTCTGCCGATCGAGCCGAGCGTGGCGAGCTGCGGATAGGCGCTTTCCCAGGCCCGCAGCAATTCCGTCAGCTCGGCGTAGCGATAGAAGCGATCGGGACGATACTCGGCGCTCGTCGCGACGTACGGGCACAGCGGCTCGGTGATCGGCATGGGGGCCTAATGTCTCGCGGGCAGCTTCGGCGGCGCCAGGTTCGGCCGGCGCGCGAAGTCCGGCTTGGCGGGCGGATTCGCCGCCAGCAGCTCCAGGCACTTGGCGATCGAGGCGTCCAGCTGCGGATCCTCGTTGTTGGCGTAGGCCTGCGGCGGGTACTCGACCACGGTGTCGGGATCGGTGCCGTAGTTCTCCACGCCCCAGCCCACGTCGTAGAACCAGAACGAGAACTCGGGCTGCGTCGTCACCGTGCCGTCCACCAGCGCGTGGCGCGGCCAGATGCCGATGACGCCGCCCCAGGTGCGCTTGCCGAGCAGCGGGCCGAGCTTCATGAGCTTGAAGCAGTGGCTGAAGATGTCGCCGTCGGAGCCGGCCAGCTCGTTCGTGAGGCAGACCATGGGCCCCGCGATCGAGTCCTCGGGATACGGCTTGATGGCGCCCCAGCGCTCCACGTCGTAGCCCAATCGCTTGCGCGCGAGCTTCTCGAGCAGCAACTGGGACACGTGGCCGCCGCCGTTGTAGCGCACGTCCACCACCAGGCCCTCGCGCGCCGTC